>NZ_JBTLNE010000008.1:0-79149 GCF_054457435.1 Halovulum sp. GXIMD14793
CACGCTCCCGAATATCCAGTGATAGCGATTTGCCCATGTTCCACCTCCAAATATAGTGAATCACAAAATCCGCATCGTGGGAATCCCACCGATTCAGATTTCAAGGACGGCGCTCTAGCGCAATTTCAGCGTGGCAAGCCCGACAATCGCCAGAATGACCGAGATGATCCAGAACCGGATTACGATCTGCGGTTCGGTCCATCCCTTCTTTTCAAAGTGGTGATGGATCGGGGCCATCAGGAAAATGCGTTTCTTGGTGCGCTTGTAATAGGCAACCTGAATGATCACCGACAGGGCCTCGACAACGAACAGACCGCCGATAATGGCCAGCACGATCTCGTGCTTGGTGGCCACCGCAATTGCGCCCAGTGCGCCGCCCAGCGCCAACGATCCGGTGTCGCCCATGAACACAGCAGCTGGTGGAGCATTGTACCACAAAAAGCCCAAGCCCCCTCCGATCAGCGCCGCAACGAAGATGGTGATCTCACCGGTACCCTGCACGTAGTGGACGTCGAGATATTGGGTAAAGTCGGTACGGTCGACAACATAGGCGATAATGCCGAACGACCCGGCTGCGATCATCACCGGCATGATCGCCAACCCGTCAAGCCCATCGGTCATGTTGACTGCATTTGCGGCCCCAACGATGACAATCATGGCAAAGGGGATGAACAGCAAACCAAAGTTCGGCAGCGCATCCTTGAACACCGGGAACGCCAAGCGCCCAGCAAGGCTGGGGTCCTGCAACTGCATCGTCCAATAGGCCGCCACTGCGGCCAGGCCAAAGCCGATAGCCAGGCGAACCTTACCCGAAACCCCTTTGTGGTTGCCCTTGGACACCTTGGCATAATCATCGGCAAACCCGATCATGCCAAAGCCGAAGGTCACGAACATCACCATCCAGACATAACCATTATCCAGCCGTCCCCATAGCAGCGTGGAAAACAGCAATGCGGACAAGATCAGCAAACCGCCCATTGTTGGCGTGCCTGCCTTGGCCAAAATGTGGCTTTCCGGTCCGTCTTCGCGGATCGGCTGACCTTTTTTCTGTTTCTTTTTCAAAAGGTTGATTAATGGCCGCCCAAAGATAAAACCAAAAATCAGAGCAGTCAGAAAGGCGCCGCCTGCGCGGAAGGTGATATACCGAAACAGGTTAAAGACATCGCCGCCATCGGACAGCCCGCTTAGGAAATACAACATCTACTCAACCTCATTATTGTTGATTGGGCGGGCCTCGCCCAGTTTTTTGACGGCGTCGATCACGACGGAAAGTTTCGATCCCAGCGAGCCTTTGGCCATCACCACATCCCCGGCATCCACCAGCTTTGGCACGGCACGCGCCATATCCTCACTGGTTTCAAACCATTGGCCTTGTTTGTTCTGTGGCAGGGCGCTGTGCAGCGCGCGCATAAGGGGGCCGCAGCAATGCACCAGATCGACCTTTTGCATAGGCTCAAGATCCGCCAGCGCCACATGTAGGGCCTCGGACTGTTCGCCCAGTTCCAGCATATCCCCCAGAAACGCGATACGCCGCCCACGAGAGACGCGCCCGATACCGTCCTGTGGCCGGGTCTGGGCAAAAACCTCCAGCGTGGCGGCCATTGCCGCCGGATTGGCGTTATAGCTTTCGTCGATCAGTTCCACTGCCCCGTCGATACCCCCCGGGCCAAGCACCACGTGCCAGCGCTGTCCGCGCCCTTCGGGCGGGGTCCAGTCCGCCAACGCCAGAACAGCACGCGCCAAATCGCCGCCGACCGCATCCACGCAGGCCAGCACACCCATCGCGTTTGCAATCAGGTGTCGGCCCGGCACAGACAGCTTGAATATGAACGGCTGTCCATTGGCCGTCGCTGTCGCGGTGGTCATATCAAGCCCTACATTGATGTCTTGCGACCGATAATCGGCCATCTGGCCTGCCCCGAACAGGCGGAGGGTTGCGCCTGCCTGCGCCGCCGCGTCACGCAAAATAGGAAAGGTATCCAGATCACAGTTGATCACCGCCACCCCACCATCGCCAAGACCTTCGAAGATTGAGGCCTTTTCACGGGCAATATCATCGACGCTGTCGAACGCCGCTAGATGGACAGCGGCAACAGTTGTGATCATCGCGACATGCGGCTGTGTCAGCTTGGCAAGCGGGGCAATCTCGTCCGGTGCGTTCATGCCTATCTCGATCACGGCATACTCGGTATCCACAGGCATCCGCGCAAGTGTCAGCGGCACGCCCCAGTGGTTGTTGTAGCTTTTCTCGGCCGCATGGACGCGGCCCTGCCCGGCCAATGCCGTGCGCAACATATCCTTGGTTCCGGTCTTGCCAACCGAGCCGGTAACCGCAATCACACGGGCTTTGCAGCGGCGGCGCGCAGCGCGCGCCAGATCGCAAAGCCCCTCCAGCACATCATCCACCACCAGACATGGACCAGTGACACCTTCGGGAATATGGCTGACAAGGGCCGCAGCCGCGCCTTTTTCGAAGGCCTGCGCCACAAAATCGTGACCGTCACGAATATCCTTCAACGCCACAAACAGATCGCCTTGCTGTAAAGTACGGGTGTCGATGGACACGCCCGAGGCCTGCCAGTCGTCGGTATTATGCCCTCCCGTCGCAGCTCCGGCCTCTGCGGCTGTCCAGATCACGAGCCCAACCCTTCCAAAGCGGCCACCGCAACGCTTGCGGCCTCGGCGTCATCAAAAGGCAAAATGTCATCGCCGATGATCTGGCCGGTCTCATGCCCCTTGCCCGCGATCAGCAACGTGTCGCCAGGTTGCAAGGCGTCTGTTGCGGCAAGGATCGCTTCGGCCCGGTCACCGATTTCATTCGCACCGGGTGCCGCAGCCATGATTTCGGTACGTATCGTGGCGGGGTCTTCGGAACGGGGATTGTCATCGGTGACATAGACCACATCGGCATGAGCCTTTGCAGCCTGCCCCATCAGCGGGCGTTTGCCCTTGTCCCGGTCACCGCCTGCGCCGAACACCACCAGCAGACGGCCCATCACATGGGGGCGCAGCGATTGCAGTGCGGTGGCCAGTGCGTCGGGCGTGTGAGAATAGTCAACATAAATCGCAGCCCCATTGGCCCGCACCGCCGCGCGCTGCATCCGGCCGCGAACCGTGGTCAGGGTCCCAAGCGCGCGGAACACATCCTGCGGCTCAAACCCTGTGGCAATCGCCAACCCAGCGGCGACCAGTGCGTTTTGCGCCTGAAAGCCACCAATCAAATCCAACCGGGCCATATGCACCTGGTCGTTCCAGGAAAACCGTAAATCCTGCCCGGTGGTGTCGAACCGGCTATTCAGGATACGCAGCGCGCCATCGTCATGGCCCACACCGATGACCTCCTGACCGCGTTCCAGACAGATATCGCGGAGTTTCTGGCCATATTGGTCGTCGAGGTTCAGAACCGCGATCCCGTCTTTGCCAAGAACCCGGGTGAACAAACCCGCCTTGGCCTGAAAGTAGTCTTCGAAATCGGCGTGATAATCCAAATGATCGCGGCTGATATTGGTAAAGGCCGCCGCCCGTAGCCGCACGCCATCCAAACGACATTGCGCCAATCCGTGGGAGGAGGCTTCCATCGCCGCATGGCTGACCTTTTCCTTCGCCAAGTCGGCCAACAAGCGGTGCAGTTTGATCGGTTCGGGGGTCGTATGTGACAGCGGCGCGGAAAGGGCGCCCTCCACCCCCGTGGTGCCGAAATTCACCGCGCACGCGCCCAGTTCCTCCCATATCTGCCGGGTGAAACTGGCGACAGAGGTTTTGCCATTGGTGCCGGTAACCGCCGTCATCACCTCTGGCTGGGCCCCAAACCAGCGGGCTGCTGCCTGGGCCAATGCAAGACGCGGGTTGGCATGCACCAGGATTGGCAAACTGGTCGCGCCGTCCTTTTCTGCGAATGCCAGCCCCTCGGCATCGGTGATCACGGCTACAGCCCCCATGCGCTGCGCATAGGTTACAAACTCTCCACCGTGAATGGTTGTGCCAGGTACTGCAAAAAACAGATAGCCCGGCTTCACCTCGCGGCTGTCCACCGCCAGCCCGGTGACGGCCCCGATGCCGCCTGACCAGTCACCGGCGCGCTTTGCGCCGACCATCAATCCAAGTTCTTCCAGCGTGACCGTCACGTCGGCCCTCCGCTCAATCTCTGTCACTCTCCGGCCAGCGCGAAGCTGTCCGCGCTCTCTTTAGGCGTGGGACGCAGGTTCATCAACGGGCCAATGCGCCGGATGATCTCTGCCGCGACGGGAACCGCGGTCCAACCTGCGGTGCGGCGATCCTCGCCCAATGTGGTAATTTCGGGCTCATCAAGCGTCACGATCAGCACGTATTTGGGATCGCTGACCGGAAACATCGAGGCAAAGGTCGCAATGACCTTATCGTCATAGTAGCCGCCATTGCGCTTGGGCTTATCCGCCGTGCCGGTTTTGCCCGCCACCTCATACCCCGGTACCTCACCCATGGAGGCCGTTCCCCGCGTCACCACCTGCCGCAGCATGGAGCGCAACTCGCGCGCCACGCTTTCGGACATGACCCGGTCATCTTCCTTCGGCCTGGCATCGGACTTTACAAGGCTTGGCGTGACCTGCTTGCCGCCATTGGCAATCGTTGCATAAGCCGCAGCCAGATGCAGTGGTGTCGCTGCAAGACCATGGCCATACGATATTGTAATGGTTGAAATTTCGGACCACTTGGGCGGCAGCAACGGCTTGGTTTTGCGCGCGGCGGGCAATTCCACAGGCGATGGTTCCAGAAAACCCAGGCGCCCCAGGAATGCCTTCTGCCGCTCTGCCCCAACCTCAACCGCGATTTTGGCTGTCCCGATATTCGAGGATTTCACAATCACATCTGTCAGGCTCAGCTTTGGCCCGTAATCATGAAAGTCCCGGATCGTGAACCGGCCCCATTTCATCGGCCCCTTGGTCTCGATCATGGTCGATGGTGCCGCAAACCCGTATTCCATGCCCATCCCGGCGGTAAATATCTTGAAGGTCGAACCCATCTCATAAACGCCCTGTGCGGCGCGATTGAAAATCGGGCTGTCCGCCGGGTCGCCCGACACAGGCGGGCGCGGGCGTTGGTTCGGATCGAAATCCGGCAAGGACACCATGGCAATGATCTGGCCGGTCTCAGCCTCCATCAACACGGCAGCCGCCCCTTTGGCCCCCATCAACTCCATGCCACCGGCCAGTACTTTTTCCACAGCCGCCTGCACCGACAGGTCAATCGACAGTTCCAGCGGTGCGCCCGCATTGGCCGGGTCGCGCAGAAACTGGTCATAGGTCAGTTCGACACCCGCCGTGCCGATCACCTCGGCCGCATGCACACCTTCCTGACCAAAGCGGTAGCCGCCCAGGATATGGGCCGCGATCCGGCCATTGGGGTAAAGCCGCAATTCACGCGGCCCAAATTGCAGGCCCGGTTCACCAAGATCATGCACCGCCTGCTGCTGTTCCGGCGAAAGCGAGCGGCGCAGCCAGATGAATTTGCGGCTGCCCGAGAACCGGCGCAGCAGGGTCGCTTCGTCCATTTCCGGGAAAATCTGCGCCAGCCCTTTGGCCGCCGCTGGTTTGTCCACCATGATATGCGGCTGCGCATAAAGCGACGCGGTCAGCAGGTTGGTTGCCAGAATGCGCCCTTCGCGATCCACGATATCAGCACGCTGCTGGGCAATTGCCAAATGACTGGCAGACCGCGTTGGCTCTACCGGTTCACTTGCAGCCAGCGCGCCCATGCGCACCGCCACCGTCCCGAAGGCCAGCAGGAAAACGGCCGCCAGCAACAACAACCGATGCTCAGCCCGGGCGCGCTCCGCGCGTTGGCGGGCACGCATCCGTTCGGCGCGGGCCTCGGCCTCAATCTGGTCCGGGTTTTCGCCATTGGCCCGTGCGCTCAGAACCCGGGCCAGCGGACGCAGGGGCGTGCGGATCATTGGCTGCTGACCTCCACCACAAGCGCCTCAGAGATCAGGCGGTCGATTTCATCCTGCAGATTGTATTGCGGCTCGGTCCGGGGGAAGGCGACCAGATCAGGGTCGCCGAAATGCTCCGAGTTCATCGGCATCAGCCCCAGCGCAACGAAATGCGTCTCGGCCAGTTCGCGCAGACGATCGGGGCGGTTCAGATAAGCCCATTCGGCGCGCAGCACCGCGATAGCCTCGCGCTCTTTGGCAATATCAACCCGCAGGTTATCCACCCGTCGCACCGCCTGTTGCGTTTCATAATTCACGTTATAGGCCCAATACGCGAAGATCACGAGGATCAGCGAGGCCGAAAAATACAGTACCGTTCTCATCCCTTTTCCCCTGTCAGATCGAGCGGTGACATGCCCAGCTTTTTCAAATCGACCGGCCCTGCTGGCACATCCAGCCGCCGGGCAACACGCAACTTGGCGGACCGGGCCCGCGGATTGGCCAGAACCTCATCCTCGCCCGGCGCAATCGCCTTGCGCGATACCAAGGCAAAGCGCGGTGCCTCGCCGGTTTGTTCCGGCGCGTAGCGGTTGGCATTTGCAACCTTACCGGATCGTAACTGCAGAAAGCGTTTGACGATGCGATCCTCCAGCGAATGAAAGGTCACGACGGCCAGCAACCCGCCGGGGGCCAGCGCCCGCTCTGCCGCCATCAACCCCTGCGCCAGTTGGCCAAGTTCGTCATTCACCGCGATACGCAACGCCTGAAAGCTGCGGGTCGCGGGATGCGGCTGGCCCGGGCGCACGGCTGGCAAGGCATCTTCGATGATCTTGGCCAATTGACGTGTGTGGGTGATCGGGGTGTCCGCGCGGGCAGCAACAATGCGCCGTGCAATCCTGCGCGAGGCCCGCTCTTCCCCATATTGATACAGAATATCCGCCAGCATCGCCTCAGAGGCATCATTCACAATGGCTTCCGCACTCGGCCCATCAGCCCCCATCCGCATGTCCAGAGGGCCATCTTTCTGAAACGAAAACCCGCGCTCGGGCTGGTCGATCTGCATGGAGCTGACGCCGATATCCAGCACCACCCCGTCCAGCGGCATATCCGCCAGGGTATCAAGGTTGGAAAACGTGCCTCCGATCATCGCCAGCCGGTCACCATATTCGCCCGCCCATGTCTCTGCCACATCAAACACGGATGGATCACGATCTATCGCAATGACCCGGTCCGCGCCTGCCTCCAGCAAAGCACGCGTATACCCACCGGCCCCGAAGGTGCCATCCAGCCAGGTGCCGCGCACCGGCTCTATCGCCTTCATAATGGGGTCGAGCATCACCGGGATATGCGCGCTGATCCTTTCAAGCGCCGCCATCCCTCAGCCCTCCTGCCACGATCGGCCCAGAAGGGCAAACGGATCCCGCTCGCCGCTCAGACCGTCCTTAAGCCGGGCCATATCTTCGGCATAAGCATCCGGTTCCCAGATCTGGAACTTGTCGCCCATCCCGGCAAACATCGCCTCACCTTTCACGCCAATCATGTCGCGCAGTTTGGCTGGCAGTACGATCCGCCCGCTTTCATCCACCTGCGTCTGAATGGACTGCGAATTCAGCATCCTCTCCAACGCCTCGCGTTCAGGTGAAAATGGCGGCAGATCGTCAATCATGTCGTCAATCTTTTCGATCCCGGTGACAGAATACCCTTCCAGACACACGCCCGCTTTCCGGCCATACATCAGGATCAGGGTTGCCTGCCCGCCGGATACAAAATCGGGATCACCTTCTTCAAGCACACGACGAAAGGCAGCCGGGATCGATACACGCCCCTTGCTGTCCACTTTGTGGACCGACTCACTTCTGAAACGTCTTGCCACGCTCCGTCTGCTCCTGTCCTGGCCCGGTTAGCAAAAAGCGGATCGCGCTGCCTCTAGCGCGACCCGCCCCTAAGTGCCGTTAGGCCAGCCCGTTTGCGGGTTACTCTTGTACCAAGTCTGCTCTGCCCCGCTCGGGTCGTCTGCTTTTAACGGAAGAGTGTGTGCCTGTATGAACCTGCCGATTCTATTGGAGGGTGGGTCTTGATGCCCATTTCGATGTCACAACCTTCCGTGGAGAAAGGTATCCCACGGGAATTCATGGAAATCAATGGGAATTTATGCACATCAATGGGAATTACTTGGGAATAGCGCAAAGCCGATGCAAAAGAAAGCACCTAATCGACACTGAATCTTCGAAATATTGCCGTCAGACAAAATTTGAACACAATATCTAGTGGAATAAGAGAAGTGGCATCAATATCCATAAAAACCCATAATTCTTCCCTCCTAGTCGAAAAACAGCGGGCGGCCAGACAGTTTTCAACCGGGTTATCCACAGAAGTCCCTGCGAATCACCCGGTTTCCGGCAGGTTTTCCAAAGTGGCACCACGACATCCCACACTGTCCAAACGACAAAACCGCCACGTCATTCCCCCACTGGGCGTCAGAGAGAGGCAGCGCGCGCAAGCGCAAGCATCTCTTCGCGCCGCAAGGCGCGGCATTTTTCCAGCACCTGCCAATTGACTTGCCCTCAAAGGCCGCTTAGATACCGGGCTTCGAATTTCTGCCGTTTCGGGCTCCGGGCTCGGAACAGAGGTCGGAACACCCGACCACGCCAAGGAGACACGTGATATGAAACGCACATTCCAGCCCTCAAACCGGGTGCGCAAGAACCGCCACGGCTTTCGGGCCCGCATGGCCACCAAAGCTGGCCGCAAGATCATCAACCGCCGCCGGGCGCAGGGCCGCAAGCGCCTGTCCGCCTGACCTGCGAGTCATCCTCTGACAAGATCGTGCCGCCGGCGCCTGCAAAGGCGTCGGCGGTTTTGCCCTGCCCGCCTGTTACGACGCTGACAAAGCGGTCCGATTTTCTGTATGCTGCACGGGCCCGTAAACAGGTCATGCCCGGCTTTATCCTTCAGGCACGTGACCGCCGCACACCGTCCTCAGGGATCCGAGTCGGCTATACCTGCTCCAAGAAAGTTGGCAATGCCGTCGCTCGCAACCGGGCCAAGCGCCGCCTGCGCGAGGTTGCCCGGGCCATCCTGCCCCATGCAGGCCGCGATGGGTGGGACTATGTTCTGATCGGGCGTCAGACTGTGACCGCCTCGCGCGCCTTCGATCAGTTGGTGCGCGATCTTGAAACGGCACTGGCCCGCATTCACAGGCCGCATTCATGAGCCCGCTGGCCTGGATGCTTTCCCAACCCATCAAGGCCTACCGCCTGATTGGCAGCCCATGGGTCGGGCGCGGGTGCAGATTTCACCCGACATGTTCCGCCTATGCGCTTGAGGCCTTGGAAAAACACGGCGGCATCAAGGGAAGTTTGCTGACCATCCGCAGGATTTCACGCTGCCACCCATGGGGCGGCTCGGGCATCGACAATGTCCCGGACTGAGGGCGACAAACCCCTGCTGGGCCTTTTGCTGATGCTGGGCTTTTGCGTGATGGCACCCCTGGCGGATGCGATCGCAAAGATACTGGGCGGCAGCTTGCCCCTGCTGCAACTGCTGCTGGTGCGCTTCGCTGTTCAAGCCGCGTTGTTAATGCCTTTGGTCTGGTGGGCCCGCATGCCGCTGATCGCCGATGCAGCGACCATGCGGCTGATCCTGTTGCGCACAGTGCTGCATGTTCTTGGCATAGGCGCTATGTTCGTGGCCCTGCGCTTCCTACCGCTGGCCGACGCCATTGCAATTGCCTTCGTGCTGCCCTTCATCCAGCTTCTTCTGGGTCATTTCATTCTAAACGAAGAGGTGGGCCTGCGCCGCCTGCTGGCCTGTGCCGTTGGCTTTACCGGAACCCTAATGGTCATCCAGCCCAGCTTTGTCGAAGTGGGCGCACCTGCCTTTTTGCCCCTGCTGGTCGCCGTCATCTTTTCCGTGTTCATCCTGATAACCCGCCTGATTGCCAAAAAGATCGACCCGATTGCCCTGCAGGCCGTCAGCGGACTGATTGCAACGCCCATCCTGCTGGCGGCCCTTCTGGTGGCCGAGGCTTTGCCTCAAGCATCAGGTTTTGTCTGGCCTGACGCCACCAATGGTGCTCTTCTGCTGGCCATTGGCGTGATCGGCACTCTTTCACATCTGTTGCTGAGCTGGTCGCTGAAGTTTGCACCGTCAACAACCCTTGCCCCGTTGCAATATCTCGAGATCCCTTTCGCAACGGTCATTGGATGGCTGATTTTCCGGGACCTGCCCAACGGTCTTGCCAGCCTTGGTATCGCTGTGACGATGGGCGCGGGGCTTTATATCATGCTCCGCGAACACGCCGTGACGCGGACCAAGCAGACGAAAACTTCAAAAACCTGATGTAACCGCCCGACTTACCGCAGATCATTCAGTTTCGCGCGACAAACCTCACCCTATCCTCGGAATCTACAGTTCAGCCTGTCCATCCAGACCGCAGGATCGCGCCAATGCCTCGCCAATCGGTCGAGGAAATTGCGCTACGATGGTTGGGTCGCTCAGGTCGACATATCTTTCTTTCTCGCGCCGCCAATAGGCAAATCCACCCATCAAACGCACCGCCACATAGATCGGCCAAGCCGAATAACTGCGCACCTTGGCGGCCCGCATCCCCACAAGGAACAGTTGATCGGCAAACCTGCGATCCTGTTTGCGCGGCACGCCGCCGTCCTCATCCTGCCAGGCGATATAGAGGTAGTCATGCACGATCGCGGCCTCCAGATATGGCCCAACCCGCCCCACCCAAGTGCGAAACAACGGCGGGACCGAGACCAGATCCGTCATCATACCGCGCGGCACAGTGATCTTGTGCGGCCCGGTTCCGTCCAGATGATAGGTTATCGTGTAGTCGGCCCCGACGATATAGTCCGCATCCCGGCCCTTGCGCGCTGACACCGCATCTTTCAGCCGAAGCAGCATCAGCCCGTCCTCATAGGAAAAATCGGACACACGACCGGGGTGTTCCGGATAGGGATCGGCCGGACCCTGTGTGGCTGGCGCTTTGGACATACGGTGCATCGGATTCCCCCCAAGACCTGACCGAACCACCATAGCACAACCAGAGCGCGTTTGCAGTGCCGATCTCCACACCCCGCTTGCATTGGCGGGCCGCTGGCGCTACCCGTCGCGCATGCTGGACGATAACGATATCCATCCCCTGTTTGCAGGCGCACCGCAAACCACCGGGTTCAAAAAGCTGCGCAAACGTCTGGTTCGCCAGGCCCGCGAGGCGATTGAATCCTATGGTATGATCGAACCGAATGCCAAATGGCTGGTTTGCATGTCCGGCGGCAAGGACAGTTATACCCTGCTGGCCATTCTCTATGAACTAAAGTGGCGCGGTCTGCTGCCTGTAGAGTTGCTGGCCTGCAACCTGGATCAGGGGCAACCTGGCTTTCCCGCAACCGTCCTGCCCAAGTTTCTGGAAGAACGCGGTGTGCCGCACCGGATTGAATATCGCGACACCTACTCCGTCGTTACAGACAAGGTGCCCGAGGGCCGGACCTATTGCGCGCTTTGTTCCCGTTTACGCCGCGGCCATCTGTATCGTGTTGCGCGCGAGGAAGGCTGCACCTCCATCATTCTTGGCCATCATCGCGATGATATTCTTGAAACGTTCTTCCTGAACCTGTTTCACGGCTCAAAAATGGCCACCATGCCCCCACGTCTGCTGAATGATGAAGGCGATCTGTTCGTCTGTCGTCCGCTGGCGCATGTCGCTGAGGTGGATTGCGAGAAATTCGCGCGTGCCATGGCCTATCCGATCATTCCCTGCGATCTTTGCGGCAGTCAGGACGGTCTGCAGCGCCAGCAGGTCAAGCGCATGCTGGATGAATGGGAGGCAAACCGCCCCGGTCGCCGCGATCTGATCTTCGGCGCCCTGACCAATATTAATCCCAGCCACATGCTTGACTCGCGCCTGTTCGACTTTGCGGGATTGACACGCGGCGACGATTAACGGGCGGAACTTTTACGGAACATTAGCGATCTGCGGCGTAGGGTGTGCCCCGGTGAAGGAGGGTCCCGCCCGGTGTCGAATATTCCGCTGACAAAAATCCGTTTATTTTTGTGGCTGCTGGTCTGCATGATCGCAGCGATGACAGTGCTGTTTGTCGGCGTTCTGTCGCTGATCTCCAAACAGGCCACGCTTAGCCAGCACTATGACGCGGCGGTGATCGAACGCCAGCAGATGGAACGCATTGCTACGCTGTCCATAGCGACTGCGGTCGAACGCGATCTTATGCAACGCGCAGAACTGATGCAGGAGCTTAAGGGGTTGCTGGAAACCTATCGCCTGGAACACAAAGCGCCTAGTTTCGATTTCAGCCCCACCCCAAGTGAAGCCGACAGCTTGACCGGTTTGGCGATGGAGGTCTCGGGCAGCATGCGCACCGAAGCGGTCCTTGAGCATAGTTCGGAGCTACTCAACCACATTCTGCAAGACTTGATCCCCTCACTTGACACAATCATCGCGGATGAGAGGGTGCAGCGTGCAGAGCTGATGACGCTGATCTTCTGGTCGACAGCACTTCTTATGTCGCTGACGGTTGTCGCGATGACCATCATGATCCGCTACATTTTCCGCCCGGTAGCGCGGGCTGCCCTCAAGAACAGCGAGATGCTGACCCAGGCCCAGGATGATCTTGAGGCGCTGGAATTTTGCGATGATCTGACCAACCTGCCAAGCCGCCGGGGGCTGCAGCGATTTCTTGAGGGGAAGACCACCCTGCCGGCAGATGCAGCGCCGCAGGCTGCACTGGTCGTCAAATTGGAGCCGGTTGCCCGCAATCAGCGGGTGCTGAGCGACCGTTTCACACAGGAAATCGCGAGAGAGTTTGCTGACCGGCTGCAAAAACTACGATCTGACATCACGTTTCTGGCCCATTGCGGCCATGGCCATTTCTTTCTTTTATCAGACTATAGCGGCCCGGTAGAGCAGGAACCGCGCCTCGTGGGCCGGATGGAGCAGTTGCTGTTCGAACCGGTCGTCATTCATGGCAGCCGCGTAGCGGTGGACCTGATGGCCGGATACCGCGCCATTTTGCCGGGCGAAGATATGAGCAATATCTATGAAGAGGCTGACACCGCCCTTGGCATCGCGCTGTCAACACGGGCGGAGAACCGGGTGCGCTATACCGACGACATCCGCTCCAAAATGACCGCGTCTACCGAGTTGGGCGCGGAACTGACAATGGCTTTGGGGCAGGACCAACTAAAGGCGCATTACCAGCCGCAGATCAACCTTTTGACCGGGAAGGTGACCGGGTTCGAGGCATTGGTGCGTTGGCAACATCCGGTCCGTGGCACATTGCCGCCGGGGCTGTTTCTGCCGCTGATCGATGAAATGGGCCTGGATGATGCGCTTGGCGAAGTCATGCTCAATCAGGGCTTACAGGCCCTTAAGGACTGGGAGGCTGCAGGCTTTGATATCCAGCATTTGGGGGTAAATTTCTCTCAGGCGCAATTGCGCGATCCGCGCCTGGTGGAAACCCTGCGTTGGGAACTTGACCGGTTCGACATGGCTGCTGACCGTCTTTCGGTTGAGGTACTTGAAAATATCTATGTCGAGAACGATGAGGACCGGATCGCCATCAATATCAGGGCGCTATCGAGTTTGGGTCTGAAAATCGATCTGGACGACTTTGGCACCGGAACAGCCTCCATCACCGGACTGCGCCGGTTTTGCGCCAACCGGATAAAGATCGACCGCTCCTATATTTCAGGGTTGGACAGCAATCATGACAACCAGAAGCTGGTTGCGACCATGATCAATATGGCCCGGACCATGGGGATCGAGGCACTGGCCGAAGGCGTCGAAACCGAGGATGAGATGGCATTCCTACGGTCTTTGGGGTGTCAGACAGTGCAAGGTTATCTTATCGCCAAACCGATGCCCTTCGCCGAAACCCTCACTTGGCTGAAAGCGCATAATTCAATGCAGGGCGGCAAACTGGGCGCGGCGGGCTGAAATCAACGACTTGGAATGGCGGGCCAGCGCAGCTGAGGCAGAAGGCTTTTGATAGTAGCGTGTGAACGATCCCTATCAGAATCCAAGACGGTCAAGAGCGCTCTGAGTTCAGCGCGTTAATATACCCCAAGGTCGCTCCACCCAAGCATGGGAATTTGGCAATTCCATACCTGCCTGAAGGCTCGAAACCATAAACACGGCTGGCAGGTTCTTTTGAACAGACACAGCCAATAGGGCCTGCCCCTTGTCCGGAGAGCGTTCAATACACAGCTTGAACCAAACCCCTTCGCGCCGCCGGGGCCTTGACCTTTTGGTTTGGGAGCTGTTGAACCGGCGCAGGTAACAAGAAACGCCCGGAGCCCACGAGATGGACGAGCAGAAGAAGAATTTGATTTTGGCCATCGCGCTGAGCTTTGTGGTGGTTCTGATCTGGTCGATCATGTTTGCGCCACCGGCCCAGCAACCGGGCGAGGCCCCCGCAAGAACCGCCCAGATAGACTCGACAGGCGCTGTCCCCCCCACTGCTTCGACAAGTGGCGGAACCACACCTCAGGCGACACCCGCCCCTGCTGCTACAATCGCTGAAACCCGCGATGTCGCCTTAGCCAAGACCAAGCGTGTAACGATTGACACACCAAGCCTTGTTGGATCGATCAATCTGGCTGGCGGACGCATTGATGATCTGAAGCTGCGGCGTCACCGTGTCTCGGTCGACAAGGAATCCGAGATCATCACCCTGTTCTCCCCTGCAGGCGGCCCACAACCCTATTATGCCCTGCATGGCTGGGCCCCGTCCGCTGGGCTGAGCGCAGATCAGGTCCCAAGCTTCTCCACCGAATGGCAAGTTGAAAGTGGCGACACCCTTGGCGTTGATAAACCCGTCACGCTGGTCTGGGACAATGGGGCCGGTCTGATTTTCCGCAAAACCATCAGCGTTGACCCAGACTATCTGTTTACCATCAGCCAAAGCGTTGAGAACACCTCCGACGCTGATGTCAGTCTGTTTCCCTATGGGATCATTGCCCGAACGTCGCTTCCTGACCTGACAGGCTTTTTCGTTATCCATGAGGGTCTAATCGCTCAGATCGATGACACGCTTTACGAAGAAAGCTATGACAGCATTACCGACTTTGACGCCGTTCAGGGCGAAGCTGGGGATGCGGTTGAGAAATTCAAAGTTGAAACCACCGGCTGGATTGGCTTTACCGACCATTTCTGGATGGCAACGCTGATCCCGGACGCGAAACAACCCTTCACCGCGGTCGTGAAATACTTCAACAGCAATGGCGGCACCTACCAGACCGAGACCCGTCTGCCGACCATGACCATAGCCGCCGGTGCCACACAAACGGTGCAAACGCGTCTGTTCGCGGGCGCAAAGAACTACGACATCATCACCCGCTATCAGGATCAGACTGGTGTCCCGAACTTCGTCAATAGCATTGACTGGGGCTGGTTCTCGATCCTGACGCGACCCATCTTCTGGGCGCTGCACAAGCTGAACGGCATGATCGGCAATATGGGCTGGGCGATCCTGGCCCTGACCCTGATTATCAAGATCCTGCTCTTCCCGCTGGCCTACAAATCCTATGTCTCGATGGCGAAGATGAAGGAATTGCAGCCCGAGATGGAGAAAATCAAGGAGCGCGCAGGCGACGACCGCCAGAAGCTTCAGCAGGAGATGATGAAGCTCTATCGCGAAAAGAAGGTCAACCCGGCAGCAGGCTGTCTGCCTATCCTTGTGCAGATCCCGATCTTTTTCTCGCTTTATAAGGTGATTTTCGTAACGCTGGATTTGCGCCACGCGCCTTTCATCGGCTGGATCCGCGATCTGTCGGCACCTGACCCATCCTCAATCCTAAACCTGTTTGGCCTTCTGCCCTGGGACACGCCGGAACCCGGCAGCTTGCTGTTCATCCTGTCTATCGGTGTTCTGCCGATCCTGATGGGGATTACCATGTGGATGCAGCAAAAGCTGAACCCGGCCCCGACAGACAAGACGCAGGCCATGATCTTTGCCTGGATGCCCTGGATCTTCATGTTCATGCTGGGCAGCTTCGCCAGCGGGCTGGTTCTGTACTGGACTGCAAACAACATCATCACCTTTATCCAGCAGTATACCATCATGCGCAGTCAGGGCGTGAAACCGGACGTGTTCGGCAACATCATGTCGTCGTTCAAACGCAACAAGAGCACGGAATAGATGATGCGACTGGCCCATATCTATGCCCATCCGATCAAGGCGGTCGGGCTGGAAGAACGGGATGCGGCCAGTCTGGTGCCGGGCAAAACCCTGCCCGGCGATCGGCTATGGGCGATCGAACACGAAGCGTCGAAATACGATCCGGCAGAGGGCTGGGGCCGCTGCATGAACTTCATCCGCGGGGCCAGTTCACCGCAATTGATGGCCGTGCGGATCGAGGCGCTTGGCGACGGGGCCAGCTATCGCCTGACCCACCCTGACCGGCCGGATTTGCTGGTAAAGCCGGATGCGGACCCGGATGATCTGATTGATTGGGTCCGTCCGCTGTGCAACCCGGATCGGTCTCAACCTATCCGGCTGGTCCGTGCTACCAAGCAAGGCATGACAGACAGCAGCCACCCGACAGTTTCGGTGCTAAGCCTGTCCTCATTGGCTGCGCTGTCCGAAACCACCGGCACGTCTTTGGCGCGGGAGCGGTTTCGCGGCAACCTTTGGCTGGAAGGCGCAGACCCGTGGGAGGAATTCACCTGGATCAGACGCCGCCTGCAGATCGGCGAGACCATGCTTGAGATCACCAAACCCATCGAACGCTGCAAGGCGACAACGGTAAATCCGCTGACCGGCGTATCCGATGCTGACACCCTGGGCGCGCTTCAAAGCAGCCAGGGACATCAGAATTTTGGTGTGCAGGCCATGGTGATCGAGGGTGGCGACATTCGCATAGGTGACGGGGCCAGCTTGCTATGAGCGGGCCTGACCCCGACACGCTGCATCCGATGCCGAATTACGAAGGCACCACCTTTCTGCGGCCCTTGGCCAAGGATCGCAGCAATCTGCAGATCGGGGCCTACAGCTATTACGATGATCGCGACCTGACCAAGGACTTCTTTGATCGCAATGTCCGCTATCATTACGAGAGCTTTGGCGACAAATTGGTCATCGGCCCGTTCTGCGCCATTGCCTACGGAGTGCAGATCATCATGAACGGTGCCACCCATGCGATGGGCGGTTTTTCGACCTTCCCCTTCAACATCTTTGGCCATGGCTGGGAAGAGGGGTTTGACCCCGCGACCTGGATAGCAGAGCACAAGGGCGACACGGTGATCGGTGCCGATGTCTGGATCGGAACCGAGGCGATGATCATGCCCGGCGTTACCATTGGCCCCGGCGCGATTGTCGCTGCGCGCAGCGTGGTGACGCGTGACGTGCCGGCATATGCTATGGTCGGCGGCAATCCCGCGACGGTGAAAAAGATGCGCTATGATGAGGCGACGATTGCCCGTTTGCAGGACGTCGCCTGGTGGGATTGGGAGGCCGACAAGATCAGCCGGAACCTGAATGCAATTCGCGGTGCCGATATCACCGCGCTTGAGGCCGCGTCATGAGATTTGAGATCGCTGAAAAACCGGATGCCGATGCGCTGGAAGCCGGGCGCGTTCTGTTCGCGGGGCAGTCGGATTTCCTGAAAGGCGTGGTCGCGATGGACGGCATGCCGCCTGCTGATCGGCTGGAGGTATGTTTCGCTGGCCGCTCCAATGTCGGAAAATCCTCGCTGATCAATGCCCTAACCGGGCGCAAGGGGCTGGCGCGCGCCTCGAACACGCCGGGACGAACGCAAGAGATCAACTATTTCACGCTTGGTCACCTCTACCTTGTGGACCTGCCAGGCTATGGTTTTGCCAAAGCTCCCGTGCCGGTGGTGGAGAAATGGCAGCGCCTGCTGAAAGCCTATCTTGCGGGCCGCGTGACCCTGCGCCGTGTGTTCCTGCTGATCGACGGTCGCCACGGCGCGAAAGCGGTGGATGAAGAGATCATGGCCCTGCTGGACAGTGCAGCGGTCACGTTTCAGGTGGTGATGACCAAGACAGACAAGCCCAAGGGCAATGATCTGACAAAGGTGATCGACGCAACGATGAAGGTTCTGGAAAAGCACCCTGCGGCCTATCCGGAGTTGATCCTGACCTCCTCCGAGAAAAGTTCTGGCATCGACATTCTGCGGGCCGAGATCGCCGCGATGGAGCCCTGATCACCCCAGCAGCTTGCCCAGCCTTGGCAATTTCGCACGTTTCAACAGCGGGCGCAGGGGTTGCGGACGCCCAGAGATATCCTCGGTGCGCCTACGGACGGCTTCGACCACATCGGTTAGCTCTGGCCCCGCCAGACGCAAAAACAACTCATCAGGATGCCAGCGGTCGATATTGTGTTCGGCCAACACCCGCAGCGGAAAGTCGCGGATATTCAGGGTCACAATCCCCCCTGCCCGGCCAGTAATGGCGGCGGCTAGCACATGGCGGTCGTTTTCATCAGGCAGCCACAAAGTGTCTATATCGGTCGGCGTGACCTCGGCCGCCGGATAGGTGGCGCGCAGCATCGCGATCTCACCGCGCGCAACCGCCTCACCCTCTGGGCCAAGACGGGCGGCGGCGCGGGCCCATTCCTCAAGGATGCGCGGGGACCAGACCGGTGCCAGCAGGCCTGCATTTGCGCAACCTGTCAGGATTTCGCGCAGGATCGTGGGGTAAAGAACGCAGGCATCCAGACACAGGCGCATCAATCAAGCCTTAGGAATATCGCTTTCAGATAGGCGCTTTCTGCCAGATAGGGATGCGTCGGGTGATCCGGCCCCGCCGCCCCAGTCTGCAAGATTTGCGCAGACCGCCCGGCGCGGCCCACCCCGCGCAGCGATGCGGTGCGAAATTTGTCCAGGCCTGCTGCGTGGGAGCAGGAACACAGCACCAGAAAGCCGCCCGGTTGCACAAGGCTTGCAGCCAGCCGCGCCACCCGTTCATAGGCGCGCAAACCTGCCTCAAGCGCTGGTTTGGCCGGGGCAAAGGCGGGCGGATCGCAGATCACGGCATCGAACCGCGCGCCCTCTTCGACCAGGGCTGTCATCACATCAAACGCATCCCCCTGCCGGGTCTCAAACCGGTCTGAAAACCCAGCGCTTTCAGCGCCTTGCCGGGCCAGATCAAGCGCAGGGGCAGACCCATCAACCGATAGCGCTGTGGCCGCACCCGCCGCAAGAGCAGCCAGCGCGAAGCCTCCGACATGGGAAAAAACATCCAGCACATGGGCGTCTTTGCACAATGACGCCGCGAATGCGTGATTTGGCCGCTGATCATAAAACAGGCCGGTTTTTTGCCCGCCCAGAATATCGGCCTTATAGATCGCACCATTCATCAGCACATCGACCGGGCCGTTCACCTCGCCCTGTAACACGGCCGAGGCGTCATCCAACCCCTCTAACTGCCGCGCGCGGCCAGAGGCGTTCTTGATCACCGTTTTGGCATCGGTCAGGGTCACCAATGCCTCCACGATCAGATCCAGCTGTGCCTCAGCCCAGGCGGCATTGGGTTGCAGGACAATAGCATCCGCAAAGCGATCTATGATCAGGCCGGGCAGCCCGTCAGCTTCGGCATGGATCAGGCGATAGAATGGCGCATCATAAAGCCGGTCCCGTAGAGAAAGCGCGCGGGACAGTTTGGTGCGAATCCAGTCCGCGTTTATCCGGACCTCGGGATCGCGATCCATCATGCGAAAGGCGATCTTTGAGGCGGGGTTTAGGGTGCCGACGCCAAGGGGACGCCGCTCCGCATCCTGCAACTGAACGAAACTGCCCGGCGTGATTGCACGGCTGCGCCGGTCCAGCACCAGCTGATCGGCATAGGCCCACGGCGCGCCAAAGCGCAGGGGTTGCAGATTGACCTTGGGACGTAAGCGAAGAATGGGCAAAGTGTCTGTCATGGCCTCTGTTATCCTGCCGTGACGGCAAACAAAAGGGCCGTCAGAAGCTGACGGCCCTTGATACCTGACCCGCAGGGGGAAGGGGATTTGGGGTCAGGCGGTCCGGTGAAACCCATGAGCGACAAAGTCGAAGGCACCGGCAATTTTGCGGCCAACGAAGCGCATACAATCGCGCATCGCTTGTGCACGCAGGGCGCGGGCTTTCATTTCAATCTGTCTGTGATCTTCAAAGCTGAGGTAACGGGTGTTCATCTTTCTGGTTCCTTGAGCGTCGGCGCGTTGCCAGTTGAATCGACTGAGGGGTGTGTAATCGGAAAGAACCGCTCGCACATCGCATAGGTTGCCAAACCCGATATGCGATAAACGCATAGCTGCGGGTAGGGTGGGTTTAAACCCACCCTACTCTAGCGCGCGGGAACCTTGACCTGCGGTGTTTCGCTTCGCTCGATACGAAGATGGCGCAGATAGCGTCGCTCAAGAAGGCGAAAGATGAAGATGATGGTGAAGGTGATCGCCAGATAAAGTGCGGCCGCCGTCAGAAAGCCTTCATAAACAATATAGTATCGCGCATTCACAGTCTTGCCGACGCCGAGGATGTCCTGGATCGTAATAACACTGACAACAGCAGAGCCATGCAGCATGAAAACCACCTCATTGCCATATTGCGGCAATGCGCGCCTGAGCGCAGACGGGACGACAATCAGCCACCGCACCTGTCTGGGTGTCAGACCCAACGAGGTTGCGCCTTCGATTTCCCCTTTGTCGGTGGTCTCAACGGCACCCCTTATGATTTCGGTCGAATACGCCGCCGTATTAAGCGAAAACGCAATCAGCGCGCACCACCAGGCGTCGCGCAGGATCGGCCAGGCGAAGCTGTCGCGGACAAACTCGAACTGCGAGAGGCCGTAATAGATCAGATAAAGCTGCACCAGCAGCGGCGTGCCGCGAAACAGGTAGACATAGGCATTGATCAACGGAGAGGCGATTGGCACGCGGCGCGCCCTGGCCAGGCCAAACGGCAACGCAATGCAAAACCCGATCGCCAGCGACAGCCCGGTCAGCTGGAGTGTCATCAAGACACCCTCGGCGAAATCAAGCCAGTGTTTCAGGATCAGCTCAGTCTTCATTGGACCTCAGCGCGTAGCGCCGCTCCAGATGATTGAAGATCATGGTCGAGATCCAGGTGATCCCCAGATACATCAGTAAGACAAAGGAAAAGAAGATAAATGGCTGGCGTACAGATTTGCCCGCATCGCTGGCCAGCCCCACCAGATCATTCAGCCCGATAATCGACACGACGGCGGTGGATTTCACCAAAACCTGCCAGACATTGGCATAGCCCGGCAGGGCAAAGCGGATCAGCTGCGGCATCGTTACTTTCCAAAGCACCGGCCAGCCGCGTAGGCCGAGGGCTTGTGCTGCCTCTGTCTGTCCGCGCGGGACGGTCATATAGGCACCGCGAAATGTCTCGGTCAGATAGGCGCCGTAAATGAAGCCGATGGCAAACACGCCTGCCCAAAATTTCGACAGGTTAATATAGTCCAGCTCCAGCCAATCACCGAAGGTATTAATCAGCCTCTGGCCACCAAAATAGATCAACAGGATCAGCACCAGATCGGGCACCCCGCGAATGATCGAGGTATAGGCCAAAACCACGGTACGCCCCACCGGCCCGCCACCGATTTTCGCGCTTGCCGCCAACCCGCCCAGCGCCGTAGCCAGAACCAGGCCAAGCACACCAAGGGCGACGGTCACAGCCAGCCCTTTGAGCAAAAGCGGAATATATGGAATCAGATCGGACATATATGCGCCGCGCCCCGGTGAGGGGCGCGGGCCTTAATACACTGCAGGTCAGCCGCCGTAGATGTCGAAATCAAAGTACTTGGCGTTGATTTCCTGATACTTACCGCTGCCGCGAATCTGACCAATCGCATGCGAGAATGCGTTGCGCAGCTCTTCCTCGCCTTGGCGCACGCCGACACCGGCGCCGACACCATGGTATTTCGGGATCGAATAGGACGGCCCGAAGAAGGCAAAGCCTTTACCGGCATCCGTGTTCAGGAACCCGTCCAGAATGGCGATGCTGTCAGCCATGATCGCATCCACACGACCCGCCTGCAGATCGAGATACGCCTCGTCCTGCGTGCCATAGAGCTTCATCTCTGTGTCCGCAAACTCACCTTCCATGAACTGCTGGTGGATCGCGCCGCGCTGCACGCCGACAATCTTGCCCTCCAGGTCTTCCATCGTCATGCCTTCCTTGGCGGCAAAACGGGCAGGCGTGTTGTAGTACTTGTTAGAGAAGTCGATGACCTGTTTGCGATCTTCGGTGATCGACATAGAGGCGATGATGGCGTCGCATTTCCGCTCCAGCAGGGCGGGGATGATGCCGTCCCAGTCGGTCTTTACCATCTCGCAGCTTTTGCCCATCTCGTCACACAGGGCATTGGCGATATCGATATCGAACCCTTCAATGGCTCCGCTATCGGTGGTGTATGAGAACGGAGGATAGGCCCCCTCCACACAAATGGTCAGATCGGCGGCAGATGCCTGTGCAGCAACACCTGCCAGCGCGGCAACCAAAAATAGACGCTTCATCTCGGGACTCGCTTCCTGTTGGTTTTTTTAACTGGGGCCAGAGATTAGACGAAGGGGGGAAAGCGTCAAGGTGAACCCGCCGCCTGAGGGTCAGGAAAATGACCTGGCAGGCTGCCCGCGCGGGCGGCGGTCATCAGCCAGGTTTCAGCAAAATCTGCCACGGACCGGGACGCAACCAGTTCAAACGCGTCTTCGCCCGTCATCCAGAAAGCGGCGGCAATCTGGCCCAAACGGGTGCGGCGCACCATGCCTTGCGTAAAGGCGTCAGGGGACAGATCAACCGGTGCGCCCTTGGCCAGTACCTCGCGCACACCCGGACCAGTCAGGGCAAAGGTCACGCGAGCATCTGTGACGTCAGCAACAAGATGATGTGTGCCAGACAGCGCGGTTTGCAATTTATTCGCGGCAACAGACGCCTTACCGGGCTCAAGCAGCAACAAAAACTCATCCGGGGACATCCAGATCACAGCGCCAGCGTCGCCGGTGGTCACGCACCGTTCGTCTGGCAGGGCTGCCCCGGTCACATCTTTGACGGCTTTGCCAAAGGCCGCGCCGGTGAAATCCCCACGCAGTGTGATCATGTCGCGCGGATCGGCATATGTAATCGTCAGGCCAGGTTCCAGATCAGACATTCTGACGCTCCCCTTCCTTGTCATAAAACACCGGATCAACCACCTTGGCGCGCAGGCTGCCACTTTCCAGTGGGAAGTCCAGCACCTTTCCCATGCGCGCGGCCCCGCGTTCGATCAGCGCCATGGCGATGGAATGACCAAGGGTTGGCGACTGGTAGGAAGAGGTGACATGGCCAATCGCCCTGCCCCCCTCCACCGCATGACAGCCGATCGGCAGCATCTTCGCCGGGTCCTCGGTCATCAAGCCGACCAGTTGTTTGCGATCCGGGTCGATCAGGGCGGGGCGCTGTTGCGCGCGCTTGCCGATGAAGTCGTCCTTTTTCTTCGAGATCGCCCAGCCAAGCCCCAGATCCTGCGGTGTTACAGTGCCATCGGTTTCGTCGCCGATCATGATGAAGCCCTTTTCGGCCCGCAGGACATGCAGTGCCTCGGTCCCGTATGGCATGATGCCATGCTCTGCCCCTGCCTCAAGACAGGCTTGCCAGAAGGCCAACCCTTGGGAGGCCGGAATCGCCACCTCGTAGCTGAGTTCACCAGAGAACGAGATGCGATAGACCCGCGCAGGAATGCCGCCGAGCGTCCCTTCCGCCCAGCGCATATGCGGCAGCGCCTCAGCAGACACATCCATGCCGCCCAGCGCCTCAAGCACATGCCGCGCCTTGGGGCCAGCAATGGCGACTTGCGCGTATTGTTCGGTCAGGTTGGCGGTGTAAACGTTCATGTCCCACCACTCGGTCTGCAGCCATTCCTCCAGCCAGCCGTGAACCGTGTCGGCATTGCCGGTGGTGGTATGCAGCAGAAATGCGTCATCGGACAGGCGTGCGACCACGCCGTCATCGAACAGAAACCCGTTTTCGTTGCACATCAGACCATAACGGCAGCGGCCCGGTTGCAGGGTCGACATCATGTTGGTGTAGATGCGGTCCAGAAATGCGCCTGCATCAGGCCCCTGCACAAGGATCTTGCCAAGGGTCGAGGCATCCAGCAGGCCGACGTCTTTGCGCACGGCCAGAACCTCGCGCGTTATGGCATCGGCGGTGCGGTCACCGCCCTGCAGATAGGCAAACGGCCTGCGCCAGTCGCCAACCGGTTCCCATTTCGCACCGTTTTCCGCGTGCCAGTCATACATCGCCGTCTTGCGCAGAGGTTTGAACAAGTCGCCGCGCGCTTCCCCGGCGACAGAGCCCAGCGAGATCGGCGTATAAGGCGGGCGGAATGTCGTCGTTCCCACCTGCGGGATTGATGCGTCCAACGCACCGGAAAGGATCGCCAGCCCGTTGATGTTGCTCAACTTACCCTGATCGGTTGCCATGCCAAGCGTGGTATAGCGTTTGGCATGTTCGACGCTTTCAAAGCCTTCTTGCGCCGCCAGTTGCACATCCGACACCTTAACGTCGTTCTGAAAGTCCAGAAACGCCTTGGCCCGTAGCGCCTGCGAAGCGCCCTGGGGCATCATCCAGACCGGGGCCAGCGGTGCCTCTTCCACAGCGTCGGTTGACAGCGGGGCCGCAGGTGCAAGGTCATGACCCAGACGCTTCGCGCCCTCTTCCCCTGCCTTGCTGGCATCACCCAACACGGCATCTGCAATCATATGTCCGTTGGCCGCACCGGCAGCAATGACAAAGGGCTGACCATCCGCACTTGTCGGCGCGCGCTCTGGATCGGGGCGGAACATCGCAGCCGCCGCATCCCAGATCAGTTTGCCACCACAATGCGACCACAAATGCACCACCGGGGACCAGCCGCCAGACATGGCCACAGCGTCACAGTCGATCCGCTCCAGTTCGGCCCCTTCCCCGGCTTGCGCGCAGATGCCCAAAGCTTTGACCTTGGCGGCGCCATAAACCCGGGCAATGCCGCGCCCGGTTTCTACCCGGATACCCAGATCACGCGCCATCATGGGCAACGCGCCGTCCGCCTTGGGCCGTGCATCAACAATCGCAGCCACGACAAGCCCCGCCTCCACCAGCGCAATCGCTGTGCGGTAGGCATCGTCATTATTGGTGACCAAAACCGTCCGATCCCCCGGCGAGACACCATAAAGCGCAAGATAGTCCCGCATGGCCGAGGCCAGCATGACGCCCGGCACATCGTTCCCAGCAAACGAGAGGGGACGCTCAATCGCGCCAGTGGCCGTGATCACCTGTTTTGCGCGGATGCGCCACAGACGGTGACGCGGACGGCCATCGCCGGGTGTCGTGTCGGCAACGCGTTCATAACCCAGCACATAGCCATGGTCATAAACCCCTGCCCCCATCATACCTGTCTTCAGCGTCACATTCGGCATGGCCTTGAGGGCCGCAACCTGCGTTGCCACCCAATCCGATGCCGCTTGTCCGTCGATCTGCAGCGGGTCAGTGAGTGCGCGCCCGCCGAATTCGGGCGATTGTTCGCACACCAGCACCTTCACGCCCGAAGCCGCCGCGCGCATCGCGGCCTGCAGCCCGGCAATGCCGCCGCCAATGATCACGACATCGAAATAGACATAAAAATACTCATAGCGATCCGCATCCGGTTCGGTCGTCGCAGGCCCCAACCCGGCAGAGCGGCGGATCACCGGTTCAAACAGATGCTTCCAGGCCGCACGCGGCCACATGAAGGTTTTGTAATAGAACCCGGCGGGAAACAGACGCGGCAGGCGGGCGTTCACCGCGCCGACATCAAAACCAAGGCTGGGCCAATGGTTCTGCGACCGCGCGGTCAAACCATCAAATATCTGGGTTGTCGTGGCCCGCTGGTTCGGCTCCAGCCGTGCGCCCCCACCCAGCGCAACCAGCGCATTCGGCTCTTCCGGACCGGCACCAACAGGGCCGCGTTTGCGATGATACTTAAAAGACCGCCCCATCAGCATCTGGCCATTCGCCAAAAGCGCCGAGGCAAGCGTATCCCCCTTGTAGCCTTTCAACCGGGTGCCGTTGAAGGTGAACTCCACCGGCTGCGACCGGTCAATCAGGCACCCTCCGGTGGTAAGACGTGTGCTCATGCCTATTCCTTCCAGTCTGGCCGGCGGTCGCGGATGCGCTCAAGAATCTCCTCCGGTGGCTCGAAGACTTGCGCGGGATAGCTGCCAAAGACTTCATTCGTCTGGGTGCAGCGGGCGACGTGAAACCACTTGCCGCAGCCAAACGCATGGCGCCAACGCTCAAAATGCACACCGCGCGGGTTTTTGCGGGCGAACAGATAGCCGTTGAACGCGTCGTCCGATCCCTCAGGGCCGACACGCTTGATATGCGCTTCGCCTCCCGCAACAAATTCAGTCTCTTCCCCGTCAACTCCGCAATAGGGACAGCGCAGGATCAGCATGTCTTTCCCTCCTGATTTAACCGAATCAAGCCGCAACGCAGCACACGCAAAACGTGCAGACACTGCGACCGCCAGATGAAACCCGCACTTTTGCGCGCGCGCCCTGTCCAAATTGACATGGAGCTATACTTTTGCACCAAACAGAGCGAATTTTCCTTAAAACCCGCAAAACGAGAGCCCAATCTCAACAGTTTTTTCATTTGCTTCAAATGTTTCACAATTTTCGAACGCTTATAGGGCTGGGTGACGTCACCCAACGCACAACCCATCATTGAATGGAAGTGTGAGATACGCGACAGTTCCGGCCCTTCCCCCAGCTTGTCAGCGACAGGAC
Source organism: Halovulum sp. GXIMD14793 (assembly GCF_054457435.1). Classification (NCBI taxonomy): domain Bacteria; kingdom Pseudomonadati; phylum Pseudomonadota; class Alphaproteobacteria; order Rhodobacterales; family Paracoccaceae; genus Halovulum; species Halovulum sp. GXIMD14793. Next base: position 26,689 of record NZ_JBTLNE010000008.1, read on the forward strand.
GGCTCCATATACAACCCTTGTAACTATTATATTTCGTGGGGGCGAAATCATGAGTAACTTTGAAACTATCAAGGAAGATCTGGTCGTAGCTTCGGAAGCCGCCAAAGAATTTGTAGGGGTGTTCATTTATGAGCCCCTTGGCATCGAAAGCTCGGCCACGCTCAACGCGTTTACGCTTTACCTTCTGCTTGGGATTGCCGGCATGGCGCTCTATCGCCTGTCGAAGCCGATGCGCCAGCCGCGTTATCGGAACAATTCTGGCTATCACTATGGGCGTAACGTCTGAGCAAGCTTTGCACCAAAGCTGAGCACAATGGGGTGTGCGGAAAAACCGGGCGCCCTTTTCATATGCAGGGTATTGGATCATGCGCAGGCCATCCGATCATGGCCCCTGATCCGGCGGCGCAGGTGGTTGCCACTATCCGGTTGCAGCATCCCCACGCCATCTAACGCCCTCAAATGCCTGGGGACACGCGGAATCGCAGGGACAAGAAACGCGCTCAATGCGCCACCGCTGCGGCGACGCTTTCATCAATCATCCGCCCTTCGGTAAAGCGATCCAGACCAAACGGCGCGGCCAAGGCACGCGGCGCGCCATCGGCCAGCATCTCAGCCGTCGCCCATCCCGAGCCCGGGATCGCCTTGAACCCGCCAGTGCCCCATCCGCAATTAAGGAACATGCCGGGCACCGGCGCAGGCCCTATGATGGGCGAACGATCCCCGGTCATATCGACAATGCCGCCCCATTGGCGCAGCATTTTCAGCCTCGACAGCGGCGGAAATAGTTCGATCAGCGCCCGCACGGTTTCCTCGATATGATGGAAAGAGCCGCGTTGGGTGTAGTTGTTATAGCCATCCGCACCGCCGCCGATCACCATCTCGCCCTTATCGGACTGGCTGATATAGCCATGAACCGCATTCGCCATAATCACCGTGTCCAGCCATGGCTTTACTGGTTCAGACACCAATGCCTGCAGCGCCACGGATTCTACCGGCAGACGAAACCCTGCCTTTTCCGCCAGCACGCCCGAGGACCCCGCGACCACCAGACACAGCTTGTCACAGGCGATCGCACCCTTGGTGGTCTGAATACCGGTGACACCATTTGCGTCCCGGTCGATCCCAGTCACTTCGCATTGCTGGATGATATCCACACCAAGGTCTGAGGCCGCCCGGGCATAGCCCCAGGCCACAGCATCATGGCGCGCCGTACCGCCCCGCGGATGCCACAACCCGCCCAGAACCGGAAAGCGCGGACCATCAATAGCGATCTGCGGCACGCGCTGCTTCACACCGCCCGGGGTCACAAACTGCGACTTAATGCCCTGCAGCCGATTTGCGCTTTCGGTCCGCTGCATGGCGCGCACCTCATGCTCTGTCAGGCACAGGGTCATCACTCCGCGCGGGCTGAACATGACATTATAGTTCAGGTCCTGGCTCAACGTCTCATAAAGGCTGCGGGATTTTTCATAGACCGCTGCGCTTTCATCCTGCAGATAATTCGACCGGATGATCGTCGTATTGCGCCCGGTATTACCGCCGCCAAGCCAGGCTTTCTCGACCACGGCGACATCTGTCACGCCGTGATTCTTCGCCAGATAATAGGCCGTGGCCAACCCATGCCCCCCGGCACCGACAATAATAACCGAATATCGCGGCTTTGGCGCAGGCGAGCGCCAGGCGCGTTCCCAACCACTGTGATAGCGGGCGGCTTCGCGGATCAGATTAAAGGCGGAATAGCGTTTCATGTGGCTCCTGACTGCTGTCCTCCTAGGCGTACCTTTCTTCTGCCTGATCTGCAATCCGGCCTGTCGCAGCGAAACGTCATCTTGCGCCGCATTCGCGACATCCGGTTATCCCCGAATTGACGATTGTCCAAAGGGGCCTCATAGAGATAGGGTGCGCGGCAATCATGACTGATCAAAGCATCCTATTTTGGGCAATCGCCATCACCGCATCGCTGTTCAGCGCAGGTCTGCTATTGCGTCCTGTCTTGCGCGGCAATGATGCCCCCGCTGCAAGGCCCGATATAGATGTCTACCGCGATCAGCTGGCCGAGGTAGACAGCGATCTGGCGCGCGGCGTCATCACAGAGGCCGAGGCCGAAGCCTTGCGAACCGAGGTTAAGCGTCGCCTTTTAGCGGCGGCTGACACATCGCGCACCGTCACCGGTCGCGGAGCCGTCTGGCCCGCCGTTCTTGTGACCGGGATAGCACTAACAGGTGGGCTTGTCGCCTATGCCTTTGTTGGCGAACCGGCCAGGCCCGACCGGCCACTCGCCCTGCGCATCGCCGAAGCAGAAGCCGCCCGCGCCAATCGTCCCAGCCAGGCCGAGGCCGAAGCCTTCATCGCCCAGAACGCCCAGAATCTCCCGCCGGTTGAGGTCGATGAACAGCACGTAAAACTGCTGTCTGACCTGCGCACCATACTGGCGCAAAAGCCCAACCTGACCGGACAACGCATGCTGGCCAGAAACCTTGCCATGCTGCAAAAATTCTCCGAGGCGCGCGAGGCCCAGCAAGACGCCCTTGAACTGGCCGGTGAGGCGGCAACCGCGAAAGATCATGTCGATTTGGCCGAATACATGATCCTGGCCGCCAATGGATATGTGTCCCCTGAGGCCGAGGCCGCACTGCGCCAAAGCCTGAAGATCAGCCCGCAAGATCCCCGCAGTCGCTATTACTCGGGCCTTCTCGCCGCACAGTCCGGACGGCCGGATCTGACTTGGAACCTGTGGACCCGGCTGCTGCAGGAAGGCCCGGCAGATGCCCCCTGGAACCAGGCCATTCGCGGCCAGTTGCCCGAGATCGCCGAGACCCTCGGCCTGAACGCATCCGGCCCGTCTGCCGAAGATATCGAAGCGGCAAGCGACATGCCCCAGCAAGATCGTGCCGCGATGATCGAAGCCATGGTCGATGGCCTGGCAGAGCGCCTGTCTCAGGAAGGTGGCCCACCCGAAGACTGGGCCCGACTGATCCGCGCCCGCGCCGTGCAGGGCCGAACCGAGCAAGCCAACGCCATATGGCAGGAGGCCCAAAGCACCTTTGCTGACAACCCTGACGGCCTGGCGCTGATCAATCAGACCGCTGAAGCGGCGGGGCTCGCCGAATGATCTTTGAAGACATGACGGATCTGGCCGCAACCTTGCCAGACCATGGCGCGCTGGCCGGACTGGACCTTGGCACACGGACAATCGGCATCGCCGTCTCTGACACGTTTCGGGACGTGGCAACACCTCTGACAACGCTCAAACGCACCAAATTCACCAAGGATGCCGCAGCCCTTATCGACACCCTCAAAAGCCGTGACATTACTGCCCTGATCCTGGGTCTTCCGCTGAACATGGATGGCAGCGAAGGGCCGCGCGTTCAGTCAACCCGCGCCTTCGCCCGCAACCTCGCTCCACTCTGGGGCAAACCAATCGCCTTCTGGGACGAACGCCTGTCCACCGTCGCCGCCGAACGTGCCCTGCTGGAAGCCGATACCTCCCGCCGCCGCCGGGCAGAAGTCATCGACCACGTGGCTGCTGCGTACATCCTGCAGGGCGCGCTTGACCGGCTGAGCCACCTGACATGACCGATGATATCTGGACACGCAAAGAGCCTGACAGCCCCTGCGTCAAGGTCTGCGTCATTCACCCAGCGTCCGGTCTTTGCCTTGGCTGTCTGCGTAGTGCCGAGGAAATCGCCGCCTGGCCCAGCATGCCCCCCGAAACCCGCCAACACCTACTTGACGCCCTGCCCGCCCGCGCCGATCAGATCAAACCCAAACGCCGCCGCCGCTCCTAAAGCCGCAACCTTATCCTTCATTGTTCCCCAAATATCCCCGCCGGAGGCACCCGCCATCTGGGCCAACGCAGAGCTCAGCCCACCAACGCCACCACGTCCGCCAATGCCGCCTCGACCAGCTTCGGACCAGCCCCAGCCAGATGCGCACCCTCCGACAGCATCCGCCGCCAACGGCGCGCGCCAGGACGTCCGGCAAACACGCCCAGCATATGCCGGGTGATCTGGTTCAAACGCACACCTTGGGACATCTGCGCCTCGATATAAGGCAGCATCGCGCGCACCGCCGTCTCCGCTGCAACCTCACCATCCTGGCCAAATATCCGCCGATCTGCCGCGCCCAAGATCGCCGCAGGCTTATGATAGGCGGCACGCCCGATCATCACGCCGTCAATGCCACGGGCCAGATGCGCCTCTGCCGCATCCAATGTGGTGATGCCACCATTGATACCAATCCAAAGCTCGGGAAAGCGCGCTTTCATCGCATGCACCAGATCGTAATCCAGCGGCGGCACATCGCGGTTTTCCTTCGGGCTTAACCCCTTCAACCAGGCCATGCGCGCATGCACGGTAAATCGTCTCACCCCAGCGCGCGCGACAGTTTCGATGAATGCGGGCAACACCTCTGCCGGGATCTGATCGTCCACCCCGATACGGCATTTGACTGTCACAGGCAGATCCATCTCTGCGATCATAGCCGCACAGCACTCCGCGACCAGTTCGGGCCGGGTCATCAGCACGGCACCAAAACATCCGGATTGCACCCGGTCCGACGGACATCCGATATTAAGATTGATCTCCGAAAACCCAAAAGGCTGCGCGATCCGCACAGCCGCCGCCAATTCCGCCGGATCCGACCCGCCCAGTTGCAGCGCCAGCGGATGCTCATCTATGTCATGCTCTAGCAAGTACTCTGCACCGCCGCGCACCAAAGCCGCAGACGTGACCATCTCGGTATAAAGCAACGCATTGCGGCTGAACCGACGGTGAAAATACCGGCAATGCCGGTCGGTCCAATCCATCATCGGCGCAACGCTTAGCCGTTCAGGCTTGTAAGTGCTTGATTTTTCCTCACATATCATAACAAGTGCTAGACTTTGCTGCGCCTATTTGTTCCTTATTTTTGCTTGTTTTTGCCCATTTCGTGCTATTGGGACAACAAAAGTTGTCCCGATTCTCGAAAAGTTGTTCCGCTATGGCCCACATCATCGAACGCAAGCGAAAAGACGGTTCCGTCGCCTATCTCGCACAGATAGCCATCAAAAGAAAAGGGAAATGGGCGCACCGGGAAGCCCGAAGCTTTGACCAGAAGTCCGCTGCTACCGCCTGGCTGAAAAAACGAATGAAGGAAATCAAGGATGCTGGCGACGATCTATCGTCAATCCGAAACAAGGGCCGGACTCTTTCAGACGCCATAAGAAGATACACTGCAGAAAGCACGAACAGTGTTGGGCGGACAAAGTCACAGGTTCTACGTTCAATTTTGGAATTTGACATTGCCGATATGGCCTGCAGCGAAATTCAAAGTCACGATATAGTGGCATTCGCAAAGGAACTTTGTGCGAGCCGAGCACCGTCGACCGTTGGAAACTATCTGTCGCACCTGGGCGCGGTCTTTGCGCTGGCTAGGCCCGCTTGGGGCATGGAGTTGGACCGGCAGGCGATGAAGGACGCATTTGTCGTTTGCAATCGACTTGGCATCACCGGAAAGTCGAGTGAGCGCGACCGTCGCCCTACGATGGACGAGCTAGACGCTTTACTAAAACACTTCGAATACCGATACACCTGCAGACCCAAAACCTTGCCAATGCACAAGATCATTGGGTTTGCTCTGTTCTCGACGAGGCGACAAGAAGAGATCACACGGATAAGCTGGGGCGGCCTCGACTCCGATCATAGCCGCGCGCTTGTGACAGACATGAAGCATCCGGGTGACAAGGTCGGCAACAACGTTTGGTGCGACCTGCCAGAGCCAGCCCTCAAAATTGCTCTTTCGATGCCACGTAGCCAGGACGCAGTTTTTCCATACAAGCGCACCACAATCAGCGCAGCATTTACGCGTGCATGTCAGTTTCTGGAGATTGAGGACCTGCGCTTCCATGATCTGCGCCATGACGGTATTTCTCGTCTCTTTGAAATCGGACTTTCAATCCCTCAGGTTGCTGCAGTTTCTGGACATCGATCATGGGCATCATTGCAGAGATACACTCACATCAGGCAGTCAGGAGACAAATATCAGGACTGGCCATGGTTAGATCGACTAACAAAGCCGCTTTCTGAACTCCGCAGGACATTCTGATTTCTGTTATTCGGTTACCGTCAATGCCATCCGCTCAGCCGGAAACGGCTTCTGCATATCCACCGCTGGCGCACCGCCAAGCCACGCCTCAAGGTCGCCCGGATCGGCCAGAATGACCGGCATAGCCTTGGGGTGGATCGGCGCAATCTGATTGGGATAGGTGTTCTCTGCCCACGGCTCGTTGCCGGTCAGGTTGATCAGATCTGATGGGAAGGCCTGGGCGATGAGGTCTGCACTGCTGGCCGGGGTATAGAGGTTGCACATGACGCATGTGTCCGTGGTCCGTTCAAGATGCGTCCAGCCTAACCGAATTTCAGCAGGACGACCACGGCGGCTGCATTGGGAGCATGTCAGGCGGTCCAGCACCCAGTTATGGATTGACCAGTCAAGGAAGCATGACGCGGGCCATTCGCCGACCATGGATTGCGATTCATGGCCGCATTCACATTGCAGGCTGATCCAGTGTTCGCCGTCTGGCTGGTGCATGTGCATCGCCAGAACATATGTGGAACATTGGCGCGCGACAATGGGCTACTCGCTGGCACCTCACTTGGAAGAAGCTTGCTCACGATGCTTGAGCTTCATCTCGGTCATCATCAATTTGGACCGAAGCTGGCTCATTTCAATAGAAGTGTCGCGCCGGATACGCCCTGCACTCCTGAAAATAGATGAGACGAAGTCCCACGATGGAACCGACTTCGAAAGCTTTGGGGCGTGAAGGACGGTCTTGAAACGCTGGCCGTTCCACTCCTGCAACCCTGCCCAATCGGGGATCTCATCGGGGGACACCAAATTCGGTGGCGTAACGTAATAGAATTGATCGGCATACAAGCGCGCCTCTCGCTGCTTCAACGCACTATCACGCTTGAAGTCAGCGCGACTGACCTTGATTTCATATGCTGTAGAGCAATGGCCCTTTCCCTCGTGCGGATGCAGCGTCCAAAAGTCCAAGCGACGCAGCTTTGTACCCAGCTGCGGCTCGGTTGCCCAAATCAGTTTGTCCGATCTGGCTATGAGCGCATCAAGAATTTCTTGCGTCTTATCAGCGTCACTCATCGCCCGCACCTTTGTTGGACACTGGGATTGATACTATGGCGTAGAGGACACAAGCCAACACTGCATTGATCCAATGAAAGTCCGCCAGCAGCACAGCGCAAATAGACGCGCCGGATTGTTGAGCTAGCAGGAGGCTGGCTTGTCGCCCAAATACATAACCCCGGTCACTCATTCCTCACCCCTCGCTCTCCGCATCCTGGCATCACACCGGATTTTCAGCCGCCGGATTACCGCGTCTCGATCAGCCTTGGCCGGGACCAGTGCCGCCTTCGCAGACGCATAGGCGTCCATTGCTGCCTTAAGCTCCGCCCGTTCGTCATCGGTTAGGTGATCTTGCCATGCCATGGGTTTTTGTATGCTCATAAATGACATACTTACAATAAATAAAATGTATGTCAATTGTTGACATACTGTATGCTAAAATATAGCATACATTTTGACAGAAGGAATGGGCTTGTAAGACGGTTGGGCACAATCGGCTGCTGATAATGGGAGATAAGGACTAGGAAACCCGGTTGGCCCCTCCCGCTCAATTCCAACTAACGCCCGGAGAATGTGATGAAAAATGAGCGCCAGATTGGCGAGATTGGAAACTACTACGGCGGCCCCTCGGTGAAAGAGGAGGCAGGCAAGTTTTTTTGGTTCATTGAGAATGATGACGTAGAGGAATGGGAGGAAATACCCAAAAGCCTCTTTGATGAGCTCAACAAGTTCCAAGATCAGACCGGAACGGAAGCCTAAGGTGGTCCCAACGCGCTACAGGATACTTATCGGACCCCAGCACGTTTGCGTCGAACGAAATGGTGTGCGATCCAAAATGCGTGCCATCACTGACGAAGAAATGCCCGAACTTAAGGTGATCGCCGCCGATTTATGGCTAAGCATTCGTGGCTTGGTCGCATGGCAAGCTTGGATCGAACACCGGCTTGTGATGGCTCAAATCCGGCGGATTGAGGCTCGTGTCAAATCAGTACTGGAGAGTCCAGACTACCCAGGAGCGCTATCGCGAAAAGAGCCGATCTCAAAGGAGCATCTGGGCGTTTTGCAAGGGTTGCTACACCCCGGGGTTGTTTCCAGGCTCCTACAAGGCTCTACCGATGCAAACGCATAGCCTCGTCCTCTGCCGCCCGCTTGGCCTCTAACTCAGCCACAAGCCGCTCATGCTCATTGGCCAGGCGCAGGGCCTGCTCAGTGACCGTCACAAGCGCGTCACGCAGCCGCACAGAGGCAGACAGCACCAGCCGCGTATCTGCCGCTGATACCTCCCGGCCCGGGGTTACACCCGCCTCAAGGCGGGCTTTCACCCGGTCGATTGCTGCGTCGGCTTCTTCGGATATCAAGTCGCCCTCCGGGAATATCATTGGATTGCCTCAAGATAAGCTGCGGCAGCACCTTCATCCCAGAACACCTTGACTTTATCAGGGTCAGTCGCGGCCCGGCGTGGGTCGATCACCAAGTCCCAAACCGGTGAAATCCGGGGGCCCTGAAAGCCCTGCACATCAACATGATCGTCAAATTCCTTGAAGGACGATATCTGGCAAACATGAGAATGCTCACCTGTTTCTGGGCAGGTATAGAGGCGCGGTTCGTCCTGGTGAATGTGCCCCCCGATCGCGATCAGATCACGCCAGCCCTTTTCGCCCGCACGCCGGATCCCGTGAGCCGCCGAATAGATTGCCCCACCGCGCCACTTGTGTCGCAGCGCAATGGTGAAAGATGCCTCCGGAGCGTCTGTAAACGTGAACAGCAGCCGGATCGCGCCCTTGCGGTAGCGGACCCCATATTTCTTCATCAGAAGATCAACAGGATCAGCCGGGCCGTGCGTCCAATCATCATGGTTGCCGGAGCACGCCCCTATCAGCGCTTCGCCCCGCTCGGCCATCAGGCCCTCCAGGAGAAGCCAAGCATCGTCGGGGTCACCCTCGTGCTTCCATAAATGCGCCAAGACACGCAACCAGTTGTTAAAGAAGTCACCAACGCAAATTCCGTAGGTCGACTTCTCTACCCCCAGATCAAGCCAATGTCTTTCAAAGAGGTCGAAGTTACAGCCATCCGCGTCAAGGTGCGGATCGCCGAAGACTTTCAGCCGGAAAGGCTTGAGAGGCAGCGCCCCGGCCATCACCGGCTTACGCCAGTCGCCCTTCGCCTTCTTCTTCTGATACCTCTCGATTTTTCGAGTTTTGGCCGATAGGTATTCGGACCGGCTTGGGGCGTTTGGGTCCTTCAAATACTCATCACCCAATAGTTCACGCCTGACCGCCATTTTTATCCGATCCTGCACTGTCTGCCTGGGCATACCTAAGGCCCGAGCGGTCGCGCTAACATTCATGCCGCTGGCCTTGTACTCCAAGACCAACGGCAGCAACTCATCGTCTGTTACGACGCACTTTCCAGTAGGATTTGGCATTAAAGCGCTTCCCCCGCTGGCTGTAGAGGCCTGATCTGCCAATGCTCTCCACTAACCACCAGGCAAGCCCGCCCATTCGGGAAGCTCACCAGAACGGTGTATGTGCCGGTCTCTGACACATAAAGCTCTACCATGGCGTTACGGCGCTCTAACCCAACACCAATGAGCTGTTCGCCGTACTTGGTGCTCAGATGCTCGACAATCGCCGAGCGCTCCCCGCAATGCTGTTGCGCAATAGCGGGAGTGGCAGCCATCAGGGCTGCGCAAAGAATGGCCTTCATTAGGGCCTCTTTTTTTTCTGGAATACCGCTGTTTTACGGGTAGCGGTGAAGCCCGATCACGTTAGCGGCAGACCGCCTTGTGCTTCTCGCGTTCGATCAACTCGGCCTCACGCAAAGCCCGCCGGTCGGTCGGCTGCGTCACAACAATGGAGTCGCCCCAAGCCGCGCAGATCTCATCAATCGTCGCGCTTGGCTTCGTCCCGAAGTTCGTGCAGCCGGTCATCAAGATCAGCGTCAGAAAGCTTAGAAACTTCATCACGGTTCCTTTCGATGATTTGCACCCGGCGGCTGATATCCCGGGCGTACTCCAAGTCCTCGACATGGGCGTCCCGGGCTTGCTCCTTGCGCCCGGCACGCCTGCCTTGCCAGTGAACCCCTGCGACAGCCAGAATGGCAGCCAGTGCGGCTGCCAGCCAGCGAAACAGCTTTAAGCCGAGAAACATCTGGATCATGTCGGCGCGCCCTTGCGCTTGGCGATACGCCACCACATCAACGCGACCAGACCAGCCGCAGCGGCAATGAACTCGGGGTCGGTGCCGATATAGGTCACCAGGCCTTGGTTCGCCCCCTGCCCGGCCAGCCAGCCGGAGATCAGGTAGAGGGCCACGCGAACCCATGGGGTCAGATCAAGAGCCAGTTGTTTCATAGATTTTCCTTGCAATCTTGCTGTTCGATGGAAGATTTGCGGGTTAAGGCCTGAACAATCGTAGGATCGCTGTCAGCAGCGACTGCCACCATGTTGCGGGGGCTGGTGCCTCCGGCTCAGCGGCGGGCACCGGTGTTGCGAAGAGAGCCGCTTCCTCGTTGCGCCGGTTCACCAACCCATTGCTGACGCGCTTCTTGCCTGTCCGGGGATCAGTGATCTTGTTCCAAAGCCGGATCGATGCAGGCACTCGCTCAAGGTCACCATTGTTGAAATGACGCAGGGCAGATGACTTTCGGAATGCGCCAGGCCCGATGTTGTAGGCCAGAGACAGCAGAGCCGCATATTGGTTTGAGTTCGCCTGCCGGTGCAGCATCTCGTCCAGCTTTTGGGAGAACTTTTCTAGCGCCTTCTGTAAATACCACTCAGCCTCTGCCTCAGTGATGGTCATGCCACGCTTGGGTTTGACCCCTACCCCGGCCGCCGCCGTGGTCCCGTAGCCGATTGTCCATATCCCAGCTTGATCCTTGTAAGCGGTCAGGCGCTTGCCTTCCCACTTCTTGACCAGATTGACTGCTGTTTGAGAAACCATGCGATTACCTCCACGCACAGGCTATCGGCCCCGACATGAGGCCGAAGTGTGCATTGTTTTTGGGATTATTCGATTGCAGTTGTGAACCTGACCGGGCGTAGCGGGATCAGCCCAAACAGAAACACCTTGATTTCCGAGGTGTAGATCATCGGCTTTTTAAGGCAGGGTACCATCCATTCATGCGCCCTCAGTCTCACGGTATTGTTCGGTGCCACCTCGAAGATAGCCTCGTGCGCACCACCGCTGACGCATGTTAGCCCGGTAGCTGATATGATTTCGTCACTCACCTCGGCAAGCACATTGCCGTATGGCGTTTCCCGCACGATGGTGATCATGCCGTCTTCGATGATGTAGGCCTGTAGTCTAAGAAACAGCGAAGATGGAATTGCCAGCCAGATAACGCCCAGCAGAACCATGACGAAAGAAAACCGGTCGATGATGCGCATCACGGCCCCCAGATTTTCTTGAGGAAGTCCAGCAGAGTCCCAACGCCCGCCAGGATGGCGACCAGCGCCCCCAGGCTCCACATGGCCACACGCAAAAGGAATTTCCCTCGGTCTGTCTCTAGTAATAGTTGGTCGATTTTTTCGGCGCGGCTTTTCCCGCCGCCAAGCGGTTTGCTCATGAAGAATTTGTGTAAATCTTCAATCATCTTCTCGCGGGTTTGTTCACTCATGGGGGGCTTTCTGGTCGGCTGAATAAACGAAGGAGGTGGAATGGCTACGGCCCGGCGGGCGGGGTAAAGTCTGCACTATAAAGCGCTGTCCCATTGACAAAACGTGCGCCCGTGCAAACACCCTGGTGCGCACCGATAACCAAATCGCGTGAGCTGTCATGCAGCGGGCCAACGGAACAGAAGCGCGTTCCGATATTGACGCCGCCAAGATACATCCGCATCTCATTGCCGTGCCTAACCCCAGCAAAGTGCGTCTGACCGGCGGTCTTTAGAGTGGTCAAGCCAGGTGCTGATCTGAGCGAATTTGATCCTTGGTAAGCTGCATTCGTTGACAACAGGAAGTTCAAATCGATGTTATCGTAGGTTTCTAGGTTGAACGACCGGTCGCTATTGCCGTATTGGCCCAAGAATTGCGCAGATTGCGTCCCAGTAAATTCACCCCACCACTCGACAGTGAAGTCGCCGCTAATTATGAAGCTTGGGCTATCGGAGATGCCAACTCCACCAAAGGTGTTAACCCCGACGAGACCGCCGGGACCTATCGAAGCGCCTCCCCGCAAGGTAGCAGTGTGGTTGCCCATTATGTCGCTCAAGCCCTGCATGAAGTTGAACGCAAAGACTGTGCCAGCCGGTTGAGCGGGTGGTGGAATAACCTCAACCTGCCCAATGGTTTCGACCTTTGAGACCCCTACATTGCCGTCCTTAACGACCGCAACGGCATAGTAATATCGGTCGCCTGGCGTAGCATCCTCATCCGAGAAGCTTTCTGCGTTTGGCGAAATCTCGTCCAAAACCGCAGGTAGGTTGTTCGGCTCAAAGGGCATTGCACTCCGGTAAATGCGGATTGCATCCCCATTGACCCGATTGCGCCATCTCAACAGGTTTGCCATTAGGCACCGTTGTCATTGAAAGCGATCTGGACCCAGGTGCTTGCCGCTGCGTGCCACTGCAAAACCAGTCGGTCGAGGGTGTTGTCTAGGGTGCGATCCGCGCCGCAGGCGATATTGCCCACGCCATTCCGAACAACGACCGTTCTGGCGTCGTTCTCTGCTCGCAGGACAAGCATGTCACCATCGACAGCCCCGGCCATCGTGATCGTTTCGAGATCGTCGGTAGCCGCATCGCCCTCGGTGTCAACCTGATACAAGCCAAGCCTCGGAGATGTGATCTCACCAGCAGAAATGGTCACCTCACCACGAGTTTGTGCGCTCGGCCCGCCCGGTCGAATGGCAATGTCCACCGCGCCATCATAAAGCATCAGCTCCAAGGTGTCAGATTTCCACCAAAGCGTACCGGCGACCGCATAAGAGGGCCGTGCCGTTCCCGAGTGCGACGAAATCGCTGCTGTTTCCAGCATATCCTCGATGCGCTCCGCAAATGCGTCAGGGGTTGTTGCCCCGTCAGAGCTGCGCTGAACATTCCAAACTGTTGCCTGTGCCATCACGTTACCTCGCTAATTGACAGGTTGATTGGGGGCAGCAATGGGATCGCTCGGACCCACTTTGTCTGCCAGTTTTCATATCCGTCCCGGATTGATTTGACGCCAAACTCCAAGGCGACCGTCTGCTCCGTCACCCCGCCCGCAAATACGTCAGCCTGGCTAAAGAAATCCGGCGCATCGAAGAACCGAATGCCGTCCGCGGGGAAGGGGAAGCTCGTTGCAGACAGGGCAGCAAACTCATGCAGGTTATCCGAGCCTTCACCAGCAAACAGGTCAGAAGCTGAGAAAAAGTCTGCGGCGGAGAACATGTCACCCGAAGCATCGACAGAGCGCAGCATCGGAATATAAGTGACACCCAACTCGGGGCCAATATCGCCGACTGTATAGTCCTCTACCGTTGCGGTTGTTTGCGTGAGGCGATTGCGATGCGCCCACGTTCCGATGAGGCTACCGCTGACAATATCAGTCAGCGAGTATTGCCCATCCAGCTGAAATCTGCCCGGCGGATATGGCCGGACGGCGCGTGAGCCGAACTCAACCTCATCGGTGGGGGCTGCTGAAATGGGCAGCACATCCAAATCTGTTTGCGTCAGCAGTTTTACATCTACGCTTTCCCCGGCCAGGTATGTCGTTGACTCCGGCTCCTCGCCCTCCATGATCAACAAATCTTGTCCAGCCCCATGCACCGCAGGGACCGTATCCAAACACCCACGGCCAATTGTCAGAGCCGACATCTGGCCGAACACATTTTCGACCGAGAAGAAGTCACCGATTGTGAACAAATCTGGCTGCTCGGTAGCGGCATCAATGCGCACAATCTCCGACCCGATGCTGGCCAGATCACCCACTTCGAGCCCTGTTAGGGTGCTGGAATCTTCAACCAGCAGGGTCGTGTCGTCTGCATCACCGCTCAGCCCGTTTACGATCCGAACGTGTGGCGAGAACTCCAATACGCCGAAGTCTTCAAAGCCACTCCCTGCGTCAACTGCCTTCGTTGCGTCGATGTGATTGCTGCCCGGAGAACCTGCCACCACCAGCAACCGGCCGCCATCCGGCTCGTTGTCCAGGGATTGATCAACAACTGCCTGCCCCTCTGAGGTGACAAGGGTATAATATGGGGCTTCCTCAACAAACCTGGGGGTTGCTGGCTCTGCATAGTCCTGCCCGTTCGGGTCGTCGCCCCCGGTGTCAATGACCTCTTGCCCCAATGTGAAACTGTGCTGAACCACATTGATTGACCCGGCGTTTTCCCGGCCATTCCCGCCATCTGTCTCCGTGATGCGAACAACCACATTATCCAGGCCTACACGCGGCTCATGAAGAACAATGACCTGGCCAGGATGTGCGTCCGCAGGTAGATAGCTCAACGGCAAATTACCAGACAAAAGCGGGGTCGAGACGACCGCTAGATCACGCAGACAAAGCCGAACCGCGAGCGCCGGATCACTGACGAAAAAGTAGTCCCGAGGCTCTGACGGGATCACAGTTCCTGCCCTGCGCACCCCGGCCACGCTGGCCCTGGTTACACTGGCAGCCTCACCAGTTTTTCGGTTGGTGTACCGGGTTGTCATCTGGTTGGGCATTTCCGAAGGCAATGGGCGTTCAAGGCCCGACCACTCGGTAACGATTGACGAGTCGTAGACCGGTAAAGCCCCAACATCGAAACCATCCCGGATCAGCTCTACCTCCCACTTGCCAGTCTCAGTGCTGAGGTAGGTTGTGGCATCAAGGTGGCGCTCGATCTCGTATCTGCGATCCTCCTGCGATCCAGTCGTCCGGCTGAACTCGCTTATGCCAAACCCCTCGTCAAAGACCTTCTGTGCAGCAATGGCAAAACTGCCCCCGATATCGTCTGCGGAATACTGCCCTTTTTGGGTAAGAATATACCGGATCGCGTGAATGCCGTTGATATCCATCCATACCGGGAAAGCCCCGGCCAACGCGCGACTGATTGCCCCAGCATCACCGCCATTGATAACGGGCACACCATCAATTGGTGTGTTATCCAATACCGCCGTTGCAGATGTATCTGCCAAGTCGATGTTGAAGGCAAAGACCTCAACCCCGCCGATTGCTGCGACCGTTTCTGCTGCGGTGAACTCTGACGAAGCATCAGGCGCTCCATCAGTTGTAAAGATGATCACCCTTCGCTTGCTGGCTTTTGCATCACGAGTGCCGCCAAAAAGGTTTGAGATCAGGTTTTTGAAATCACCCGGCTCAGTTAGTGAATTATCTGCGTCCACAAAGAAGTCGGCCGCCAAGCTTACACCGGCATCAAAGTTTGTCAGGTTGGCTGTCGTATTGAGGGCCTCGATCCAAAGTGCGATCTCTTCGTAGTCGTCGTCCCGGCACCCAAAGCGCTCGATCACGTCGATCACATTCCACGCCCATGTCACAATCTTTATGTCGTTTCGCGTGCCACGCAGTGACCGCACAAAGCTGGCCATTGCAATCTTTTGGTTTTCAAACCGGAACCCAGCCATGGACGCCGATGCGTCCATAGCGATGTAGATGGCTGCGCCTTCGACCTCTTGCTCTACGCTGACAATGGCTGTCTCCGGCTCCCAATCCAGAAGCTCACTAACCCGGACCGCCTTGAACGCCGTCGGTGACAAGCGTGCAGTGTTCGCCCCGATATACGGACGTCGAAAGACAACGGACACGACCCCTCGGAATGCAATACCCAAACCTTTGTAGAGGCTTAGCAGATAGTCGTTGGCGGGCTGGTCGGCCTCGCCCTTCATCAAGTCCATAGACCCGGAGAAGCCACCCTCCCGCTCGTCGCCGCCCATGTGCTTTGGCTTGTGGATAGATAGACGTCCGGTGCCCCAATAGCCCTTCCAAAGGCTCTTTTGGGCCATGCGGATTTCTATGATCGCATCAAGCGCCTGGGCCAGCACGAAGTGGATGCCTAGGTAGTATCGGTTCCCGACCTTTTGCTTTTTACCGCCCGCCATTTTCACGCTCTCTGGCTGCCGCTTCCAGGCGGTTGATCAGATCAAGATGGTCACCGGTCGCCCTCAATTCTTCCGCCTCGATGCCGTTGCGCACAAAGTCTCGCCAATCCAGCCCGACCGCACGAAACCAGTTCGCGGCATCCGGGCAGACGCCGCAGGCGCGGAAGTCCTTGACCGTAATCCTCGTCATTTCTTTCCAGCCTTCTTCTTGATGGCGCGGCTATCGAAGTCGCCGTAGTTGGCAACCTGTGAGTCCGGGATCCAGTGCGTGCCCAAGAAGTCGAGAACACCCTCTCCCTCGGAGGCTCGGGGGAGGTCGAAGTCCTTGAGCTTCGCGGAAGGCGGACCCGGTGGCGGCTTGTAGAACAGCGACGCAACAAAATTCAGCGCGACACCGATGACGACACGGACAAGAATACCCCACATTAGACGATACTCCGGCCGTCGAAGGGCGTATCCAGCATCTCCGGGAACCCGCCAAAGTTCTCTATGTTGTTGAAGAACTCGCAATCGGTCGGAGACAGGTTGCAACCGGGAGCAATCAGCACCGGCACATCGCCACCGACCAAAGCGTCTTCGAGGGCCGGGATCCTGCGCTCAATCAGAAGCGTTGACCCAATGTGGCCGATAATGTCGTACTCGACACCATCATATTCCAAGATGCCCGCAAGATAGCGCCCATCCGGTTGCAGTGCTGCCACTGGGACGGTGAGGGATGCTCCACTCGCCGCAGTTACGTCAGCTGCGATCTGGTGATCCTCCAAGCGCAGGTTACACCCAACCTGGGGCGTGTCCGTTTCACGCGGGAAGTAATGCACATGGCGGCACGGGCGCTGCATGATCGGGGCCAGCAGAGTGCGCCGTCCTCTCGTAAACCCAGCCTCACATGCCAGCGTTGTCGCGACATAGCCAAAGCGCGGGGCGATGACCCTGCCGCGAAACCGAACCACATAATCCTGGTCTGCATCATCCGTGAATGTCTGCCAGATGGTGACCCCGATTTCGCTGACGTCATTGAACTGCATGACTGCCTGCGCGATAGGGCTTGAGGTGGGGAGGCCAATTGTGATCTCGGCCCGGTTTGATTGCGTGGTTTGCGTGATCCGGCTGTGCGTGATGCCAGGTTGCGGCGTCCAGAACTCAGTTGATGCGTATGTCGCATCCGGTGCGCCAGCGGCTGTTGTATGACCCGCCCCGTTGGACGTGACCTCATAGGCAACCGGCCCAATGTCAAAACGATAGAGCCAGATCGGTCGCTTCCCAAACACCTTTGAGATTGTCGCAGCAAACGTCATGCCAAAGCCTCAACTATCGGGCTTTCGAAGGAAGCCGCCAAACCCAGACCCGAGGGCTGATATGCAATCACAAGCTCATCCGCATCCAAGCGGCTGCGCGCCATCAGATGGATGCGGGACTCGGTGGACAGCGCGACACCCGGGGCCGCGATGGTCAAAACGTGCGTATCGGCCACATCTGCGGCGGAGGTGATTTGCCGCGGGATCAACTCACCGGTCTGCGCCTCAATCAATATGCTGCGGCCCTCGAGCTGGCTGGCGTCTTCGACTAGCCTTTGCGCCGTCAGGAACGTTGCGGCAGCCGGTGCAGCCACGGTCAGCGGCAGTTCGTTCTTCCACGTAGGCAGCCAGAACGCGCCGTCCCTGCCCCTCAGGAAGTGCAGCCATTGCTTCCACGCCCAGCGTTCCGCTGGATCACGCTTTAGAAAGCTGATCGATGCCATCCGGCGCGAGTATTCCTCCTGGCTCTCCAGAGAGAACGCACCCATACCGCTATCCATGAACTGATTTGCCTGGTATGCGCCCCCGGGCAGATCAGTGATCAATGGGCTTTTGTCAGTCAGGACCGGAAGCCCTTGGTGCAGCGGGTAGCCGTTTAATCCAACATCGTTTGGCTCAACACTCAACGCAGTGAGCGACAACCATGTCACTGACACGTTCCTTTGGTCAGCAAGGCCGTTTGGAAACAAGCAATTGACCGCTGGCGCAATTACAACCGGCTTTTGCGGAGTCCCTGTGTATTCCTGCGTCGTTCCAGATGTGATCTCGACCGTCCCGGGTCCGATTGCAGCAACCGTGGCGATCTCCCATGTTGCATGATCCGTGCCGATGAAGACCATGCTGCCGACGCGGTAGTCTGCATTCGTGTCAGCCGTAAGTATCGTCGTGCCAGCAGCAATCACGCCCAAAAACGTTGATCGGTCAGGCCAGACCGGAACCGTCCACTGCCCAAGCGGCTGGGAGCGGAACAACTCAACTGCTGTCTCAGCTTGCCGGTGGGGCAGCACATGACCCAAGTCAAATTCCTGCGTTGCGTCCTTCAAGCTGTCCCGCACCTCCCCCGCTGATGTCATTCGCACATCAGTCGAGAAACTCAGCACCTCGGTCAGCGAGGCAGGCCAATAGGGCCAAACTGGCATCAGCCGTTTTCCTTTTTGAGCTTGGCGTAAGTGACGCGACCGCGCTGGCCGTTCAGCTCGTCAAATACCCGGTCAACACTATCGACCACGACAACCTGAGGCTGCGGTGCCTGCACTGTCACGTTTTGCTGGCTGACTTGCCCCATGTCACGCACTGCGGCTTGTGCCTGTGGAACGTTCAGGACTGCGCCTGACTGTGACGGTACAAAAATCTCGCTGTTTGGCGTGTTCTCGTTCACTAGGTAGGGAACCCCTGCCATGACAGGCCCGCCCATTGCTCGGGCACCGCCAAAGAGACCAGCAAGCATGCCGCCGATCCCGCCGCCGCCACCGCCCTTGCCGCCCCACATCATCTGGAATGCCTGGTTGAGAGCTAGGTTGCCGAGTTGCTGCAATAGGTTGCGAATGGCGTCCTGTGCCGATTGCGCGCCGGACAGGAAGCCGACAAACGCCTCCTGTGCTGCGTTCTCAACGCCTTGGAGCGCTTCTTTGATCAGTTCATGCTGGTACGTGAGGTTTGTCAGTTTCTCGACCAGATCAGATATCTGCTGACCTTCCTCGGAATAGAGGTCAACGCCAGCCCGACGCAGCTCCTGCGAAAGCATGCGGGCTTGGTCGCTCTTTCCGATTAGGCCGATTTCGACCTGCAGCTTTTCAATCACCTTCTGGATGGCTTCGGCTTCTCGCTGCGCTTCGCTTGCGGCCGAGGATCGACCGCCGCCTCCGCCGCCACCACCTCTACGAGCGCCAGACCTTGCCTTGCTAGGTCTCGGCTGCTTTTGGGCTTTAGGCGCTTCATCGCTTGGCACAAAGCCAAGCTGACGGAGAAATTGTGCATCTGTTGAGTTAGCCAACGGCCCGCCGGGGCCAGCGCTTCTCCCAGACCCGCGTGCGCCCAATGTGCTAATAGTCGCTGCGAGTGCCGCCGCATGTTTCGCGGCCTTTTGAGCCTCAACACCCAGCGCAGCCATGCCACCTGCGGCCCCGTTCAGGGTTGACTCATACTGCTCAAGGATACTCTGAATCACCTTTGCCTCACCCTGGACGGTGACCAAGCTGCTTATGAATTCAAGGGTTTCTTTGTTGAGGTTATTCACCCCTCCCTCTGACTCAATCAATCCCCTGATCAGCTGATCAATCGCATCCGCAACTTTCTGCGGCCCTTCCGCGAATTCGATCCGCGCAATAGACGTATAGAGAAGGTCAGCAGACTCCGCCGAGATATCGAACTTATCCGCAAGCATCTCCGTTGCATCTGAGAAGTACACGAGAGAAAGCGGCGAAAGCATAGCGACCTCGCCAAGGTTGGCTTGGAACTCCTCAAGCTCCTTAACCGCACGCGCCAACTCAACCGGTGTCGCCACCTCGGAAAGTCGAGTGGAGGCTTTAGCAACCTCAATGCCTGCCGTTTCAGCCGCCTTACTGGCTCGGCCAACGGCGTCCTCCAGGTCCTCGATCTGTTTCACGGCCTTTTCGGCGGCATCGCCAAAGTCGAGGAATGACGAGGCCAACGGCACCCCGATAGCCACCAATGCACCCAGCGCCGCGCCGAGCGCGCCGAAGCCGCCCAGCAACTGAGGCAACTGCTGCCCAAGCGCTACCGATGCGGCCGTACCGGCTCCAACCTGCGTTGCGAAATCCCCGATCTGGAACGAGGCGTTCTGGACTTGGCCACGCAACCGGCCAGCTCGACCGGCAGCTACCGATTGCGCCCGCGCCAACTCATTTGCCGATTGGGCGGCCTTACGCTGAGCATTGGCCATCTTTATGGCCTCACGCGCTGCTTTAGCCTCCTCGCGGGCCATCTTAGAAACTGCGCCCTGGGCCTTGCCAGCCTTTGGCGGGACCTTGTCCAGCTCGGCGTTGGCTTTCCGCAGCCCAGATGAGTCGCCGGTCAATACCAGCTTGGCAATCTCAACCATTGTTGCGCTCCATTGGGGGTATCCGCAGGGGGTCAGTTGCGGCGTTGTATTCTTCGACGTAGCCCCAGGACATGTCGAACAGGGCCTGCTTTTCCCACGGCTCGCTGATTACGCCGGAAGCCGATGCAAACGCCTCGATCTCTGACCATTCGCGCGCCAGGAACCCGCCCATCGGGGCAGGCGTTGCAAACCGCATTTTCTGAAAGGCTTCCCTGAGGTATCCAAGAGGTGATACGTCTGGTATTTGAGGCACTGCACCTTGATTGCGCAGGCTCGCCAAACGGCTTTCCTCTTGATCTTTGGGGTGGGCGTGCAGGTAACCAAGCTGCTCAGCGTAGAGCTTGAGCAGCCTTAGCCGTTTCCCAGTGACTTCCCGTATTCCGCCGCAAAATCAACAACTTGATTGGCGAATGGGTAGTTTTCCAGTGTGATCTTGCCGTCTTCGTCCTGCCCTGCACGAGGGAAGCTCAGCCCCAAGAACCACAGCACATCATCTCTTTCGGCAGTCAAAGGCACGCCGTCACGATCAACGTTCTCAAAGCCAGCGATGTAAGGCACGGCTGCGCTGACAAGCGTGTTGTGCGCGTCCTCCATAGTCTGCGCCTCAGGCTTGTCGGTCGCCTCAAGCGCGGACAGTGCTTGCTCGCGTATGGCCGCCTGCACCCGTCGAGACGCAGCGCCCAAGATCAGCACGCGGGCCGTCTTGCCGTCACCGTCAACGATCGGCTCGCGTGTTTCAGGGTGCAAAAGGTCGAACGGGCACGCGCGATCTGCGGCGGCCCGCTGGTCAAACTGTGTAAAATCCATGGTTAGGTCCTTTGGTTCGGATTTAGTTCGGGGCGCAGCGACGAACCACTCCGCCGCGCCCCTGCCTCGCTCAGCGAGGGTTCTTACGGGGCCGGAACGACCACCGAGTCATAGTTCTGCCGGAAAGAGGCAGTGAAGCCCCGGAAGGACGAGTCCGTGCCTTCGTTGAACAGATAGTTGTGCATCAGACCGGACATGTATTCGACGGCACCGCCCGGATATGTGATACGGACGCTGACCTCATCCACGAACCCAGGCGCAGCATAGCTCTTGATATTGGTTTGCCCGGTATCGGTAATGATC
Source organism: Halovulum sp. GXIMD14793 (assembly GCF_054457435.1). Classification (NCBI taxonomy): domain Bacteria; kingdom Pseudomonadati; phylum Pseudomonadota; class Alphaproteobacteria; order Rhodobacterales; family Paracoccaceae; genus Halovulum; species Halovulum sp. GXIMD14793. The sequence continues at coordinate 48,292 of NZ_JBTLNE010000008.1, forward strand.
TCGCGGAACGCCACGGTGCTAACCCGGCCAGCAGATGCGCCTTTAACAGCTTTGGTGATGCCGCTCGTCAGGTCGGGCACATCGATCATGTTGGTTTCCCAACCTGGCACCGGAAGCGTCTGAACACCCCCAGCGTTTTCCCACGTAAGTGCTTCATAGCCCGCCTGATCAAACGTGGCCGGGGCCGCGTTCGCAACAGCGATAGTCGAGGTGATAAATGATCCGCTCATTCTGATTTCTCCTTATCCTGAGCCTCGCGGGTCCACCCCGCCGCCTCCCATTTTGGGACGTCCTTTTTGAGCGGATTGGCGACAGCGCCTTTGCCGTTCACCATCCGCACGGTTTGAGTCTTGCCTTTGGCCATGCTGCCTCCGATTAGTCTGCCCGGTAGTTGATCCTGACCGGCGTGCGCCAATCAGGGCCGTCACGGAACCCCTGCTCGACGTTTGGCGGGTCTGTGATCACCACCTCACCGCCTGAAACCGGCAGCCGAAGACCGCGCGGGAACAGGGTCGCCACTTCCTCTCCGATTGCGATGCCGTCCGTTGCGAACGCATCGGTTGCTGATACTGCCGTAACCTGCACATAGCCGGTGGACACGACGCCCGTGTTGTCGAGCGTTTGATCTCTGCGGCTCACCCTGACAATCTCAAAGGTCAGGTATGGTCTATCGGGAAGGCCATCCAGGTTTTCCCAAACAATCGAATATGGCAGCGCTGCCTCACCGAGGCGTCGTTGAAGAACGTCAGCAATTTCGCTTTCCAACATCAGCTAACCTCCCTCGCTCGCGCCTCTACGAACGTGCTGAACCTTGCGGCATTTTTCATCACGAAGTGGCGGCCCCTGACATTGTAAGAGCGGCCCAGCTTGTCTGTGCCGGTAAAGCCCTTCTCAATCCTGAGCGCATAGGGCTGGGTCCAGGCAAACGTGATCGTGTCACCAATTTCAAAGCCAGCGAGGGCAGTGACATAGCTGTCCGCGCCCTTTGCCCCAAGCGCCCCACCAATCCCCGCAGAGAGCGAGTTAATCAGGGCCGCAGTGTCCACCGGGATTTTGCCCTCTACAAACGATCCGCCGGTGCGTTTAACGCCAGGCTGCGGCGTCTGTGCGGCCTCCACAACGTCCTGGATCGACTGCACGGCCACATAGTTGATCTTCTCTTTCGTCAGCTTGACGAAGCGAGCAATGTCCGCCTCAAACTTGGTAGTCATCGCTTAGGCACAACCCGATAGACGGCGATGCACCGGCAGTTGATCGAGTGCTTTGCGCCTCCTGCCGGATCATGTGGATGTGCCATGCTGACCCCATCAGGAAAGTCGAATGTCTGGCCCTGCTGGATCACTGTTCCGTTCATGGCAACGTGATCCAAACGCGGGTCCTCCGACAGGTTGTGCTGCCACCTCGCGGTCACAGCCTCGATATCATCTCGCTCGGCCATCTGCCGAAAGCTCTCCTCGCGCCCCGCGGCCAAGGCTGTGTGGGTTTCAGTCCGCGAGATAACGCGCCCACGATAAGCCAGCGCCTTGCTCTTGTGCGCTTCCATCACCCGGTCCAGCGTGCGGCCAGTGACCGGCTGCCCTTCTTTGATCGCTTGCAACACTGTCCGGTCATGCCGCCGGTCGCGCTGCTTGAGGCTCAAGTACTCACGCATCAAGGACGGGTCGCCTGACATCAATTTTGCCCGCGCGGCGAGGATGCTATCCGTTTGCGCCGCACTCAGGCCTATGAAGCCTCCGACCCGCCTTGACCCAACGCGCCGACCCACAAGGTCAAGCGCCAACCGGTTTGGCGGAACCGTACCGATACCATCAGAAATGACCGCTCGCGCAGCCTGCACTCCGTCTTCTGTTAGCCCCTGCACAAGCTGGGCTGAATGCTCGGACGCCCAAGCGTCGGCCCGGGGGTGACGTCCGTCAAACCGGAACACGCCCTGCGCCGCCGCTGGCAGCTCCGCCATAATGCCCCCAGCCACATATGCAGTCCGAATGGACTCCGTCATAGAGAACATGGTCGATTGCCGGATGCGCAGAAGTTCAACCGCTCGCTCAACCTGTCCAGCGTCAAGAGCAGCGACCAGCGCTTTATAGTCAACATCTGCGCCCGCGATCTGCATCGCCTCACGAAAGGCGCGGGCAACGTCAGGCGAATATCTTTTGAGCGCCGCCTCAACGAGACGCCGTTGCTCGGCCCGAAATGCCATACATCAGTCCTTGTTGTTCAGGTATCCAAGCGTGAAGGCCAAGGCCATTGCCTCGTCCGAGTACCGGAAAACCGCCGGCGGCAGTTGCGCCAGATACAGCGCATTGGCAAAGTTGCCCATCTGCATTTGATGCAGGACTATGAACGCCTGACTAACGCTCAAGCGCCAGCTCGTAGAGCAATGGCACGCCGCCAGGAGCCAGTGGCTTTACCGCCATGATCCGCGACCACATCGCGTCATTGTTGCTGTCGGCGTTCGACATCGGCACCCCTACGGCCACCCTCTGCCCTTTCTGCGGAACAGGTCCGGTGGCATCAACTGTCAACATGCGGGTTGTCTCGTTGACAAGCTCGCCGTTGGCGTCTCGCACCATGACGTCGAAGTCCACGCCGGTCAATTCAGCGAATGTGATAGTCGCCACACCTGCACCATATGGCGTATCTGGCCCGCCTGTCCGTTGCTCCAACGTGCTGATCAGCGGGCCGTTACCGGTGTCGGCTCCTGCCTCTGCCAAGCCTGCTGCAACCTCAGCCGCTATGTCTGTGCCGTTGCTCATACGGTCATCACCGCTGGCACGCCCCAAGCGGTCAGCGGGGTCAGCAGCGCCTCAATGGCCGGGTCGACCGGCAGGGCTGCGTCACTGGCGTTCCCTTTTGCCTCGATGCGCTGCCACTTGATGCCTTTCACCTCGACCAGCACTTTTTGCTGGGCCGGGGTGTATGTCGCCGCCCAAAACCCCGGAGTGGAAAGCTCCTGGCCTGCCGCGATGTAAGTGGCCTCCTCCACCTCTGGCTCAGTGCCGTCATAGGCACCAGCCAGGCGCAACACATAGCGTGTGCGAATATAGTCCGATGCACGGACAAGAGCCTCGGTCGCCAACTCGTCTGTGGCCGCGGTCGGAGCGTCATTGCCGCGCTCAGCCGCATAGGTCCGCCATGCTGCGATTGTGCCGTACATCGTGAAATCCTCGGTTGTGGCGCGGGGCCATTACAGCCCCGGCCGATTGGTTATTTGACCTTCTTGGCTTCGCTCTTGAGCGCGACCAGCAAGCCGTCTTTGATCCAAGCCTGAACGCCCAGGTTCTTGGTGGCGTCGTCCTTGAGATCAACCTCAGCACCCGGCTTGATTGTTTCGCCGTTAGGCAGAACCAGATCACCCGCGCTGTTGCTGACGAACTTCGCCATTACGCCACACCGGTCAGATAACGCATTGCGCCCGGACGCCGGATATTCACACCCGAGAACCGGAACATGCCGAATGTGTCAATCTGCAGACCACGAGGCTGAGGCGGCAGGAAGCGCAGCGCCATCGGGATGTGCATTTTCAGCACGCTAGGATCACGCTTGTAGAAGACAGCGCGGTCGGTCAGGTGATGGCAGCCTTCAATCATGAGAGGCTGACCAGTGGACAGAGTGTAAACATTCTTCCGCTGTACAAACTCATAGATCGTGGTGTCATTCGTCGCGTTGATCCGGCGTGTCGCGATATCCCCCAAAACGGCGATTGGCAGCAGAATTGTGTTTGCCCGCTCAATACCGCTTGAAGAAGCCCAAATATCAGTGAGCTGCCCATTGATTGCGGCCAAAACATCATCTGCAGACAGGCCCGAGAACGCCCCTGCTGCCGCCGTCGACGTGATGCCAGAGTGGTTTGTCAGACCCTCAACACCGTTAGCACCGACAAACGCGAAATTGTCGAGCATCTGCTCATAAGCATCACGAGCAGCAATAGCCTTCTCACTTGAAAGGCTTCTACCCTGCATTTGCGCCTGACCGATTTCCTCAACAGAGAATGAGTACATGATACCGCCTTGGCGGATCGTCTCCTCATGCTTGTTCCGCAAGATATCCACCATCGGAATATCGTCGCCATTCCCGTTGATCAGTTTCGCTTCGCCCGCACGATCCTGCGAGAAGAAAGTCACGCTGGAGGCAAACGGGTTGGCATCAGTATCGATGGGAATGAATTTCGGGTACAGAAGATCAGGGTAATCCTTCTCGATCACCTTTGTCTCAATGTGAGACGCTTGGGAAACGACGAAGCTGAGCGCCGCCTGTGCGTCAGTAAGAACCGAAGTATTCATGTCTTAGGCCCTCCTCAGCCCAGGTAGACGCGCACGAGATTGCCCGCAGTTGCGGTTGTCTCGAACTTTGCGCCGTCAATTGTCGCAGCCAGTCCAGCGCCGATAACGCCGGTGGCAGCAGTGAACGTGACAGGATCAGCAGGGCCGACATTGGTCGATGCCTCAACCCAGACGGTGCCCTTGCGGATCACACCGGCCATTTCGCCCACGTCATACTGATCAGCATCGCGTGTTTTGTCTGCCAGGGCGATGCCCTCGAAGCCGGTGCCGCCAAGGCGAACCGAACCATCAGCAGCGCCTGCCCCGACCGCAAGGCCGAAAGCTACGGCTGCATCTTCAACCGCCTTGGACGCCACGTCACGGGCAGTCTGGCCTTCCGCCAGCATACCTGCATAGCCGACAGCAGCATTCGTGCTGTAGCCAAGCTGTGTGTCGTTGATAGCCATGGATCAGGCCTCCTTTTGCATTTTGTAGGCGTTGGTCAGCTTCGCATCGCGGGCGGCATAGAGCTCGTCCATCGAGGAAACTTTCTTGCTGCCGCCCAGATCCTTCACGGGATCTGATGCCTTGGCGTCCTTGGCCACAGCCTTGAACATTCCGGCAATCTCGGCTTCCGAAGCATCGGCGACCATTTCATCGCCAAGGGCCTTGGCAACCGCCTGCTTGCGCAGATCCGCATCGGTCAGGCCATCGGGCTTGATGCTGTCATCAATGGTTTTCACCACAGATTCCAGAGCCACACGGTCAGCAACCAGCTTGGTTACCTTGTCCGGGGTGACGGCTTCGTCCTGAGCCTTCTTGAGGTCGGCTTTCAGGGTGCCGATTTCCTCGTCCTTGGCTTCCAGAGCTGCCTTGTGGGCGGTGTCAGCGTCAGCCATTGCCTTGTCTTTGGCGGCAATGGTGGATTGCAGTTTTTCCAGCGCCTGCGCGCCTGCATCGGTCGTCTCGACGGAAAGTCCGTCGATCAAGACCGTGCGAGTTTTCACGGCGTCTACCATGTTCACGTCCTTTCGGTCGGAGGTTATGGGGGAAACGCCCCATCGCGTGGTTCTGTCCGCATCACCGATGCGACATTCTGAGCCAGCGCGCCCGGCAGGCACGATGGCGATATGATTGATCCTGATGTCCCGCTGGATGGCGTTGTAGGCCTCGCCCTCGGGCGATACACCATCACCAAATTCAAGACGGCAGGTGTAACCGGCGGAGAGTTCACGGGTGCCACCTTCGATGGCAGCAATGGCCTCAGCATCCTTGACGATCAAGGGCAGCTTGATCTTGTTGCCGTCCCACTGAGCCTCGGTCGATACCTCGCCCTTGGCTAACTCTTTCCAGTTGTCCGCATCGACCATTTCAGTCGGGTGGCCGAGTGTGACCGGCGCATGGCTGAACGTGCGCATACTGTCCTCTGAGCGCACCTCTGACTCTGGCCGGTACACGGCAACGAAGTCCTGGTCAGGCAGGCCGACCTCATCGCCGGTGTAGACCTGGATCCCGGTGCGAACCGCAAATGCCTCGGACACCAGGAAGCCGTCACTCGTCTTGCGCACCCCGGATAGGAGTGCGCGATCGGTAAAGCGGTGTTCGGTCATTGCTCAACAACTCCCTCAAGCCATTTCTCGTTGATCTCTTCGAATATCTCGGGACCAAGGATGATCTTGCCCCTGTAAGGCCGGATTTCGTTGATATCGGGCGAAGTGTCCGAGTAGCTGATTGTGATGTGTGGCTGATATTCTGGGTGATCCCAAGTTGCGCCGGAGCGCATAATTTCCTCATGCCTCCAAGACAGTGCGGAACTGGCGAAGAGCAACACACGCGCATCCCCAAATCGGTCCATAATCCGCGCGCCCCCAGGGACAACTTCCAAATCCTCCTCCCAAGCAGTGCCAACCTTCATCCAGTCAACCGGTTTGCGGCTGAATGCGATGGTCACATGCAAGTCATCCTCTGCAAGGGTGGTTTCAAAGCCCTGTTCTCTAGCCCAAGCCAAAATGTCTTTCGCGTTGAGGACATTGCGTCTGACATAGAGGGTCCGAGGCGCAGCATCCGCCTGTACCTGCTCCTCACCCTCGTCGGACGGCACCTCTTGCGCCTCGGCTGGATCGAACGGCACAACCGGGTCGTCGTCCTCCTCAACCGGGAATTCCTCGGCGTAGCTTTCCAGACCCGGGAATGCGCCACTCTCGGTCAGTGCATTTACCGATGCCTGGCCAAGAGCCTCAGTCGATACAGCATCCATTCGGTGCAGCTTCTCGGCCGCCGCCATCAGCTTGTCCGCAACGCCTGCCCGTTCTGCCGCAGTCGGCTGCCATAGGGGCCGCCAGTTGAAGAACAGGCCCTCAGGCCGAGCGCCAAGCGCCGACCGGATCAAGCACTCGTCCAGCACGCCCATTGCAGGCTGCATAGAGAGGGTCTGCTCAACCCGCACCCGGTCATAATACAGGCGGATATCGCTCTCGCCCGTTGAGTTCATCCCGGCTGGGCTCATACCGAACAGCAGCGTTGCCGGAACCCCGGAAGCCGCCGATGCCAACTGCATGAAGCGATCCAGCACGTCTGGCAGCCCGCCAAAGGAAGCCGCCTTTTGCTCGTAGTCTTCCTCAGCGTCCAAGATCAGGGACCCGTTGATTCCCTTGGACATCATGGCCAAGGTCAACCGGCTTTGAACAAGCTGCTCGTATTGCTGGCCCCTAGACTCCAAGTTGCTCATGAAGTCGGGGATTTTGACCACATCAACCTTGGCTTCATAGACCAGGCTATTGACGTTTGCTGCCCCTTCATCAACCCGCTTGATGGCATCGAGCATTCCGGTAAGTACCGAACAGCCCCAGCCGTATTGCGTCTGGTTTGCCAGACCTGCCAATGGCGGCACGCCATGGAACAGGACCAACCGGGATGGATGCAATTGCAGCACCCCGCGCTCACCGCTCAGCGTCCAGTACTGTGGCTCGTTATAGAGACGGGAGGAAATGTCCCGCTCAATCTCGCCCGGAGACAGATCATCCCGCGACAGAACCGTCAGATACTTGATGCCGCCGGCCTTGATGCGGTCGGGCGACAGTTCTTTGGTCAGATTGTTTTCACCGGTGCCAATCAGGATCGCAGCGCCGCCATAGAGACGTGCCTGACGCCGAGCTTCCTTGATCTTCCCTTGCAGGTCCAGCCGCTTTTCCTCGGCCTCGATCTTTGAGATATCCACCGCCTCAGCCTGCCACTCGCGCCACTCCCGGCACGAGTCCTCAGCAGGCAGGTCAACAGCGCGCCGAACCAGAGACGACGACAGATAGGCGGCCAGGTACTCTGCCCGGTTTTCTATCGGCATCACATATTGCGCTGAGGCAGCCTTGTCCCGCCCGGTGGCGAGGTTAGCCACCAGGTTGCGCAGCCCGTCTGTAAGGTAACTCATAGCGCTCCTGTCAGCGTGTAGGTGCTCGTTGCTATTGGCCAATAGGCCATGACAATTGCGTCAGCGATGTTCGGTGAGCGCGTGCCGTTAGGGCGCTTGTCCACCTTGAGCTTCATGGTTCGCGCAGACCTGCTGGCAGTAGGCTGCCCCAGTTCCTTTTCGATCTGCCGCAACTTCGGCAGACTTGATGGCAGGCTGATCAGCTCATCAGGCCGGTAGACCGCGCCCTCAGTGACCGCCTTGTGTGTCCGCTCAAACCTAAGCCGCAACTCCCACCAAGCTTGTGCCTTGAGGTTGTTGTAGTAGTCACGGTTCGTAGGGCTATTCCTGTCCTCTCGCCCGAACTCATCTGTCAGAATGTGCCGGTCGGGGAATTGCACGCCCGCCCCGGCTGACCATGGGTGCAGAACGATACCTTTCGGCAAATCCCCCGCTTCCCGCAGCCTGTTTGCCTCTGCCTTGACCCCCGCGCCGATCCCGACGCTGTCGTATTGAAGCTCAACGTGCCCCAAGCTGCTCAGAGCAGCCAAAGAACGCCGTGTGGTCTTACCGGTGTCACCCTCGCCCCAATCCTCAGCAGACAAGAGAACCGGCCCGTGGCGCGTTGCGAGGGCGTTCTTGTCCCCACCTTCGTCCGCCACGTCCAAACCGGCAATCTTCGGCCCGCTGGCCTCGAACCCGAGACTCACATGCGCGTCTATCGCCGACTTGATCCAAGCGTTTGGGATAATTACCCCATCCACAGCCGATGCGTAATCTCGGTCGACCTCTTGGGCGAACACATGCAGCAGCCCATCATCTTCGGCGCGCTTCCGACGCGCATCATACCATTCCTGCGTCTTTCCAGGGTGGTCTCGCCAATCCATGACAAACACATTCGTTGTGCCCGGGATCGCATCACCACCGCCCCAATCCTCGCCAGCCTCTCGCCTGCGATGAAAGACGTTACCGACTCCATTGACCGAGCTTATGTCGATCTGGACCCGTGTATTGTCAGCAAGAGCGGCTTCTATTTTCTCCGGCCGCTCATAATGCGCGCTCTCATCCTTAAAGTAGATCAGCTTACGACCGCCGCGCCCGATGTTGTCGCCTGCCTCACCAGTAATCGTTGCACCCGTCTCCGGGTTGACGATCCGCATGTAAGCCATGTGATCCTGATCGCTGAACCCCGCAGGCCAGAACTCATGCGGCAAGCCCCTAATGAGCATCCGCATCTTTTCAAAGATGCTGTCCGGGTCGCCGATCTTATCGACCAACTGTTCTTTGCGTGAACCCCAGCCGACAGAAGCCCCCGGCCAAAACCGCCAAAGCCAGACCGAGAATGCGCAGGCGACCCAGGTTGCGCCCATATCGCGGCACTTTTCGATTAGCCCGTTTTCCTCCCCTCGGATCATCGACAGAAGAAACTCGACCAGATCACCTTGCCGCTGAAACAGGATGAACGGCATCTTTGCCGGTGTCTTCTTCCCTGCATTCCGAGGGTCGTATGTGTCCAGCCAATGATTGATGAACTCAACCGGCTTAGAGCGATAGTATTCTACCGCGCCGAGGACTAGCTCCTGATTGGCCCGCATCGCCAGCAACTGCTTCTGACGCCACTGCCAAACAGAAACATAGTCTGGCGGCCAGCTATCCTTCTTTGCTGTTGAGGGTGGCAACATAAGCCTCTGCCGCCTCCTGAGGGGTCATAGTCGCACTTACTGTTCGGACGGGCGGCAAGTCTTCTGCACCGCCAATGGCAATCTTGTCGCCGTACACCTTGGGCCTGAGCTTGCCAGCCATCCACTTTCTGGTGTCGATCTGCAACCGAGCCTTCGGCACATCCTCAGGGCCATTCACTTCATCTGCCAAGTTCAGACATTCATCAAAAATCGCATCTGCCTGACCTTCCCGAGCGCGCACGTATTGGTCAACAAGACTGCCATTTCCATCAGCCTTAAGCCACTTGAACACTGCCGTCTTGCTGGGCATGTCCTTACCCTGGCAGATGCTTCGCAAGCTTTCACCATTCGCAATCCGGTCACAGATCTTATCAAATAGCGCCTGGCTGAACTTAGGCATTCGATCCACCTTCTGGCATTCCGGCCAACACCGCGCTAATCTCCCGGCCATTATCAAAGGAGTTATCCATGCGCGTTATTGCCACCCTTGCATTTCTGTTCGCCACCCCGGTGATGGGGCAGCATATTTGCTCAAAGTTTGAAGACGACACCGAGCGGTTGAAGTGTTTTGATGCGGCGTTTCCTGACACGGCGAAAACGCCCGCAAGCGAACCCCAGTGGCAGGTCAATTCTCAAACCAGTAAAATGACAGACCAGACAAACGTTTTTCTGTCAGTGACATCAACAGAGTCGATCCGCTGTGGCCACAGCTATAAGCGGTCCCGGCCACGACTTTTCCTCCGGTGCTTTGAGAACAGCACGGCAGTTCTTCTCAGCACACAATGCCACGTAACCTCGGGCCATGGGGGTTATGGGAGTGTTGCATACAGAGTAGGCAGCGAAACCCCGAAAACCCGAAGCTTTGAAGCCGACACATCCAATCGCTCTCTAGGGCTTTGGGACCCCACTACCGCCATTGCTTTCATTAGTGAGCTAAAGAAGGCTGACGAACTGATTATGCGGTTTACGCCCTACAACCAGCCCCCTAAGGAAGTTGTCTTCAACACAACAGGACTGGAAACAGCATTGACGCCCTTGCGAGAAGCCTGCGGCTGGTAACCCCTAATGCACCGCCACCGGCAAATAACCCTCCCGCAGATCGCGGGCCATGTCCTCTAGCTCCCGGGCGATTGCCTCGGCGGTTTCCTCGTCCATTGCGGATATGTCCATTACGCCGTGGAGGAACTCGCCCTCCTCCTCGATTGTGATCTTGGCGATGGTGGTCATGCTTTCCCCATAGAAAAACCGCCGCGCCGGTTAGGGCGGGCGGTTGGTGAACCCCACTCGGAAAGCAACCCAAGAACGAACCCCCTGCAGGGTGATTAGACCTGCGAGGCATGGGCTGCTATCGGAATGCGGCGTCTACCAGAGACCCTGTTTGATTGCTCTTACAACCGATGAATGAACATCGAATTCTATTGCGATAATGTTGGGGTGGCGAACATCCTGCTCTATCGCGCGAACGTCTTCTTCGCATATCTCAGGCCTGTAAAGGGGTGATGTTCGATGAAGAACCCGGTCGCGGGCGTTCCGCTCATGGTCACCCCATCTTAGATGCTGTGGGTTCACACAAGAAAAGTGTCCATTCCCACACAAGTGGCGGGCCACAATCCCGCCATCGACCGGGCGGCCGTGGGCCATTATGCATGCTGCCCTAGCAGCGTCCATGCTCTGACAATTGTACACAACAGATGCTCTTTGACCAGGCACAGCATTAGGGAAGAAAACACATTCCAGCCTATTGCCATTCATCGCTTGCCGCAAAAACTGAATAGGATCAACTTTTTGCAGGGGCCTCACTTTCTTTCGATTTGGCCGAATGTCGCGCCTTTGTGCGGCCCATGCCTTCTCATCATGCTCGCACTCGAAAAATGGAGCGCTATCAGGGCCTTTATACCATTGCTGCGTTCGACTTGAGACCCACTCTCTGATGCCATTTTCTTTGAGCCAACCAGAAGCAGTTTCTGACTTACTCTCCAAAGGCACAGACCAATCCAACGCAACAAACTGGCACCATTAGATACCTCAACACATCTCAAAACATAGCTTCGCAATCAGCGAAAAACGGGAATGCTCTTGCTCCGTTGATCGCGCGGCTTTTGTCGATGCGTCTGCCGCCACCAACCCCTATTTGGGGAGAATGACCTGAGGCGCGCAAGACCTCAGGGTTTCTGTTATGTTCCTAACCTGCTTTCGCCAGATTTGCAAGCGAAACCGTCATCTCCGTATCGGTTCCCATGAATGGCCCGATCACTTTGGCAGCCTGGCCACTGATCTGCTGAACATCCACGACAAAACCGGCCAGTGGCCCAGACATGACCTCAGCCTTGTCGCCTACCGTGAACTCGCAACGCGATTGCATGAACGCCTCCTGAGGCTCAGCCCCGAAGTGCCCCGCCTGCTCCCGCTCAACAATCCGACCAAGGAACCGCCTACCGCGGACATTGAGGGCGCACGGGGAGCCGCTGCCACCGGCAACACCAGTGATGACTCCAAGTTGCCGGATCGCAAACCAGTTCACCCGTGCAGAGGGGAACCGGACAAACAACCAGCCGCGCATCAAGGGGCGTTGCGTCAGGCGCTTACGCCGAGCGGTCTTGTTGGGGTAGCGCCACTTGGTTTCAAGCGGACATACCACGACGAGGCCATTGCCTTCGCGCCGGGGCAACAACCGGGCTTGCGGGATGTAGATCTTATCCAGGCCGTCCTTTGTCTTGCCCTTCATCTCAATCGGCCGGAGCGCGCCAGTTAACAGGCACTGCGCCGTGGCTTCCTTTTGCGGCACCGTTCTGAGAGCGTACCAGACCCCCTCATCCGGCCTATCATTCCAGTTCTCGTGTTTACCCATCTGCTCTTGCCCTACTGTTTTTGCGTTTGTCGGGTACACCCAGAAAGCCACGGAGAGCGCCTCTCAGGGGCTTTGTGTTCTTTTGGCTACCCCAGCACCAAAACAACCCCAACAAGCCCTCAGCGGGGCGCTCTGCGGCTCTCAGGCGCATTCCGCCACCTCCTGATAAACCGAGAAATTGCCACGCTTACCCACGATCCGAATACGCCCGTTGACCCGCATGATCGCAATCAGGTGCTGTGCGCGCTCCTGGGTTAAGCCTGCGGCCTCTCGCAGGTCAGTGCTTGTGAATGGCTCGCCACCGAAATGCGCCAGCGCTTCTATCTGGCGCTGTGCGGGCTGGTCCTTGGGTGTGGCTGGCATTCCGGGGCGATGGCCCTCGCGGCGGGCGAGGTCGCGCATGGCGGCGCCGTAGGCTTGCTCCGGGTCCTCAAAATTTGCCGTCATAACGTTCACTCTAAAACTCCTTACTGTGGTGGACTGTGAATGTGGTTGACTGGACTGGGGTGGCCCGCTCCTCCACCACACACACTCCCCACACCCCACAGGAGAACTGTGGTGGTGGGGTGAGGAGAGTGTGTAAATCGGGACTGTGGTGAACTGTGGATTTCTGTGGAACAACTGTGGTAACTGTGGAAATCATGCTCATGATCCACCGCCTTCCAGAGGGTCATTTGAGCCACAAACGATCACTTCGACATCGCGTCCAGCGCGCGAGTTGTAGGCGTCGACAACCCTCAAAACATCTGTTTCCACCCACTTTGAAACGATGGATTTCACACGGGCCTTGTCAGGCTCTTTGGTGATGTTCATGCCAAGCACATTTGCGACGATATTTCCGACCCATGCAGATGCTCGAATGTCAGCACGGGGCGGATTTGACATGGTGTCAATTTCATCGCGGACGCGGGCGGCATCACGAGCTGAAATACCATCGAAGGCATCAGGCCATTGCCATGGCACAATTACACCAACGCTTTCCCCATTGGGTGCGATGATAGACTTCTTTTCGTACCAGCGCGCATAATCGCTAGACGGCGGTGCAAGGTTTCCTTCGATGTCTCCGACTTGGAAGTATGCCCGGTGGTCATTTAGCCCCGCCTTAACTGCCTCTGCCTCTGACATCGGAACCAGCAGCCTGTTAAAGCGCGCAGTGCCCCTGAGAGCGCTGCCGCCACGCATATCGTCAATGCTGGCCTTGACTCCTGGCTGCATCTTTCTCGTGTGGTGGATGAGGCCAATAGCAAGCTGGCAGCGAGATGCCATGCGGCGTAGGCGGCCACCCAATATACGCATAACTTCATTGGTTTCCGGGCTACGTGATAGATCTTGCAGCGGGTCCAGGATCATGCAGTCAATGCCATGCTCTATGCACTGCTGTTCCATAGTCTTGAACTGGGCCTCATTGATCTGGCCCTCTGCACCGGAAATTATGTAGAAACCGCCCTCATCAACACCGGAGTTGACTGACAACTGCCCGACCAGTTCAGATTGGGGGATATTGTATTGGGCTAATATCGCCGCAATCCGGTTTTTGATTGTGTGGATGTCATCCTCAGCATTGTAGTAGTAGACGCGCTGTGGGGCCTGCTGCTTGCCTGTCAGGATGCCCCGCCCTGTGGCTATATCCACGGCTTCCACAAGGCCTAACAGCGACTTTCCGACCTTTGGAGGCGCAGCGGTTACAGACGTATAACCTTTGGCATAAAAACTGTTGTAAACGTAATCAACACGGGGGATTAGCGCAAAGTCTTCATCTTGCCAAAAGTCAATGTTGAAGACTGCCTGAGGCGTATCAGAGGTTGTCGATCGCATGGACTTGATCAGGCTGCCAAGGTCCTCGTCTGCAGCGTCTGCAGCGTCCCACTTTTCGGGCTTACCATGTGGGATAGAAAGAATGCCTACAGACAACGCCCCTTCGGCTTCCAGGTGAGATTTCAGGCGCTCGGCATAGCCGTGTCCAGGTTCGTCGTTGTCGGGCCAGATCCAGACCATACGCCCTTTCAGGGGCGACCAGTCAGTCTTTTCGAAAGGGGCGTTCGACCCGGCGATTGCAGTTGTTGCATTGATGTTTTGGGCGATCAACGCATCGGCTGCTTTCTCGCCCTCTACAACTATGATTTCTGGCGCTGTCGAGACATTGACCAGATTGTATAGCGGGCGGAACTCAGGGTGCTTGAATTTGCGTGTTGCAACATCCCATGGCCGGAAAGCTTTGGCAATTTTGCCATCCCTCTCCCACTCATATCGTTCAACCTCGACAAGAAGATTGCCGTTTGCGTCAGTGTATTTGTAGGTTGCTGTCGGGATACCCCATTGAGCGCCTCCTGTGGGCTGCTTGCGGGTCGGCTTGCGCCGCGGCACTTTCGACGTCGCACCGGAATACTCTCCGGCATCTTTGATGGTTTCACGAAAACTGCTTGACCCACGGGCGGCAGCCCAGAGATCAAATATGTCTCCGCCCTCACCGGTCGCGAAATCATGCCAGAGGCCGGCTTTTTGGCCGCTCAGCTCGACTGAAAGGCTCTCACCGGCAGAGCCGGAGGTGTCGCCTATGTAGAAGCGCAGGCCCTTTGGATCTGCAAATCCATTTGGGTAGAGGTGGCCCAGAACACTTTCCAGTTGGCCGAGAAGCGATGCGCGCACTTCATCTCGGTCGTATTGTGGCTGCTCTTCTTCAACGGGTGCGCTGGCCCCCTGTCTCGGTGCAGAATTGAAATCCAGTATCATTGCCAGCAAGTCCCCTTATAGGGGCAAAACCGGCAAACGAAGGCGTCGCTGCTATCTGCTGCTCGGGGTAGGGTTTCGCCATGGTCAGTTGCTGAAATGATCTGCGCCGCTTTGTCGATGGCCGATTGTGCGAGATTTTGGTTAAACGGCACGAGCTGGCACTCGATTTCCATGGTGTCAGAATTTGTCGCTACCAGTAGAGCTGGGTTTTCTGCCAACTGCATGTAGGCCTGATATACGGCAATTTGAGTGGCGTAATGCGGATATGCTTTTGCAACGCCATGCCTTGAAAGCTGCCCCCAGCCCTTGGCCCCGAGCATCTTGTGTTCCCACAATGCAGGATACTGAAAGTCGTTAGGGCCATCGACAATTACACCATCAATATGCCCTTTGAACCGCCCGTCGCAGTCGTCAAAACCAAACTGCGCCCCATTCTTTTCGGTACGCAAATCAAACCCGGCTTCGCGCATCCATTTCGCCATCCAGTCTTCGGCTTGATGCCCACGATAGAAGATGCGCTTGGTGCGACCGCTGAACCCGGCACCTTCATCAACTTCCGTGCCGATGAAGTTGTATTGAATACGCCTAGGGCATTTCTCCCCAATCAGCGAAGCGCCTAAATAGCTTCGCGGCGTCTCCTGCCGGTCCTCCATCGATTGATCGATGATTTCAGAAAATCGGTCGCCCTTTTGGTTTCGGCTGTTGAAATCAAGCATCAAAGCGGAATCTCCTGATCAAAAGCATCACTTGTCTGTCGGCGCAGCGAGGATTGCACTCCCTCCTGAGCCGCCCGGATTAGCCCGCAGATTTCGTCTTTGGAGAATTCATTGAAGGCATCGATCTTGTTGATGCTCGATAGGTATTCAGCCACTGGCTGCCGAGCATCCAGAATGGCTTGTATCTTTTCCTGTTTAGTTGGAAGCCTCATTTCTGCCTCTTTACTTTTAAAGCAACCGCACGCTGTGTGAGGGTTTGATGGCAAGCCCATCCAAGGGCTTGCCCCGAGGTTCATCCCGCAAGAAGAGCAGTGAAATTCAGTTCGTGATGGATTTCTTTGTTTCCACATTTCGCCAGCTTTGACCTTTCACAAATCCAGCCCCTGATTGCGGCGCTTGCCAGGACGGCCAGGTCTTCCTTGTTCAAGCTGCCGAGCGGGCGGGTGTGGTCCCAATCGTTCAGCACGTGCTTGATCATGGTCTCGACGGCGTGGTCCAGCGACTGGGCATCTGCCTCATCGAGTGGGTTGGGGCCGTGCTCTCGCGGCCCTTTGCCCCCCTTCATGATGCCCATGCAGGCGTGCTTGATGCCTGCTGACTGAGGGTGCTTGCGGCAGCGCTTGGTGTCGCTGTGCTTCCTGCCCCACTCATCGCGTCTCGGTAATCCTTATGCGTGCAAGGCACGACATTCTGGATCACATTCTTGGGTGCCGGATATTGTGGGTCATCGCTTTCTTGAACATTGATGATCGCGACAAATTCCAACCCATCCAGATCAGACAAGCCATTAATGCGCCGCGCCTGCATGGCTTGTTCGCTGGTATCTGTCGGGGCAATGCCACGAGCGCTTTCCAGTGCCGCACGGATAAAGGTGCGACCCATTTGCGCCCACTTATCGCCTTTAGGGCTGTGTAGGCCGATCAGCGACCAGACTTTACGCTTGTTGTATTTTCCGCCCATGACTGTGAATTCACAATCCAAGTAGCAAGATCCGGTACGGTCATTGCGCGTGACAAGATCACCGGTCCAGCCGTTGTTTGGGTCGTTGTGACCACCTGGCTTGATCTTCATATAGACCTTGGCAATCGTCCGATCTGGTATGACGTCGCCACCAGTTTGCTCTTCTGCGTCACTAAAATCGTTCCATGCTGACATGATATGCTCCTTTTCAGCTTTCTGGGTTTACGAGTTCTTCGACTTTCAGGACCACGGTTTTGCCGTGGACCTCAAAGCGGGATAAGTCGCCAAGCTCTTCCTCAGCGGCTTTTCTGTCGAAGCGGTTGGTCTTCCGCTTGGCTAACAATGCGATGGCAAACTCACCCACGGCGGGACAAAGACCGGCCTTGATGTCGCTCTTGATTTCTTTTTCGCGGGTTTCGAGCTCAGCCTTTTTCTGCTTTATCCAAAGCAGCTCATCAGCAGGCATCATGTTTGAGGCGTTCATTCTGCGGCCTCCGGGAAGGAGGTCTCAATTTGATCGATGCGAGGCCCTTGCTTGATCTTTGCAAACAGCTTTCCAAGGTGCGGCTCTTCCATTTGAGCCAACCGCCCAGAGCGATCTTTTGCCGGGTACCCCCATGCGTTTGGAGATGTGCAAATCAAAGCGCGGAACTTGTCACCTTCATCAGATTTGACTTCTTGGTAGGTGATCACCTGATCAACGATGCCGGGCATCTCTCGACCGACCTTAGAGCCCTCGATTTGCGGAACCCAATTCAGCCGACCGTAATCGTCTTCCTTGGCATCAAGGATGCCGACAAAGACAATCGTCTTGTTCCGGGTATGCTGTAGCTGCGAAAGCCAAGCCATCATTTCCCGGCCATGGAGACCGTAGGCCCCACGGGTGTCTGGTTTCCCGGTCTTTTCTGACCGGGCCTCAGGCTGACCTTGCGCCCACTGAAAGCAGAGGCGTCCCGCCACGGTGATTGAGTCGATGAAGATTGTTTCGTACTTGTCGAAGTCTTCTGCCACCCCGTCTGCGTTGACGTGGTTGAAGTGCGCTTCACTGTAAGCTTGATCTTCGCGCAGGGCCGGGTTGGGCCCGCC
The DNA here is from genome assembly GCF_054457435.1 of Halovulum sp. GXIMD14793. Lineage (NCBI taxonomy): Bacteria > Pseudomonadati > Pseudomonadota > Alphaproteobacteria > Rhodobacterales > Paracoccaceae > Halovulum > Halovulum sp. GXIMD14793. Next base: position 65,979 of record NZ_JBTLNE010000008.1, read on the forward strand.
GATAAGCGCAGCTAGGTTGCGGCAGTCTTCCCAGGTGCGCGGACGGATTGCGTCACCTTGCCACCCTTCAACAGCCAGATCCCCTGCCTCAAGATCAAAGAACAATGTCGAGTCCTCTGGCAGGGTTTTTAGTAAAGTGGTTTTCCCGATCCCGGAGGGGCCGAATATGGCGGCCTTGATGCCCCCACGTTCAGCCATCCGCTCGGACGCCTTGATGATTTTCATTGCGATTTGCTCCTTTCGCATTCTCCGTTTCCAGCAATTCGGGTTGAGACGGGGCCGCTGGCGGCGGAGCAGGCCGTTGGCATCATTGAGGCCAAGCCCCGTCTCTTAACTGTTTCGAAGCCGTTCATTGGCGATCTCCGAGCCGCGCGATCTCCTGATTGATGTAGAACCGTGCCTTTTTAAGGTCTTCAACAGAGTCTCCCTTTAGGCCTGCGCGCCAAATGTATTTGACCGCGTTTCCAAGGCAGAAATTCATATGCTCCGTGATTTGGATGCACTCGACGCCTGAAGGATGGCTCTTGTAGTGCGGAGGCGAGTTAATCATGTCGCTCATGCTGCAGCTCTCACTTCAACAACGGTTTTCGCTTCATCCCCCCAAAGCTTCCTGACCCGGGCGGAATAGACCTGCGCGTCATCGACAAACGCCACGCCGTTAAGCCCGTCAGAGATCGCCTTGAGGATGTTGTCACCGTCAGGCCGCTGAATGTGCGGCTGGCCGAGATGCGCTGCGGCTTTCTTCTTTGACCACGATTTTGGGGGCCTAAAGTAAGCCGTCACCTCAAGCGTGACCGGGCAATCAAATGGCTCAGGCAGTTTCAGCCGCCCTAGCTGAGCAACCATCTTTTCAAACGCCACCGTCTCGCTGGGCGTGTATGTTCTGCCGCGGGCGAAGCGTGGGCGCTGCTTGGGGAATGGCTTTCCTGGGATGACAAAGCAGATTGTTGCAGCTTTCATACCGCCCCCTCAATCCGCCACACTCTCGCAGTGGCCGCGCCTGGTGCCGTCATTCCCTGTCCAAATATGACTCGTGCCGATGCAGCAGGCAGGGAAGCATGACGGCGTGTCGCCTCAGCGAGCGGCGTGAAAGGAGGTGCTGCATCGAAACTCATTTTGGTCGCACGCCATGCTGGTCAGGTGGGTTGTCCGCCATCCAATTTCGCACGCGATCAATGGTATCTGGCCAGCATCGTTTGCCTTCGTTCAAGCGTTTGTAGAAGTGCCCGCCCTGCCCTACCAATCGACCAAAAGTTGAGTGGCTTACACCGGCAGTCGCGCACCATTTGTCAATTTCAACTAGTAACTGATGTGTCATACAAACAGTCTATATGAGAAGTTTCTCACATCGTCAATGTGAAACTTCGCACTTTATGGGGTGAGAAGTTTCACATAGGGATAACCCATGAATAAATCTGAAAAAGACAACTCGTTTGATCTGCTGGTGCGAACCAATTTTGTGATGTTTCGTCAGCAAAGCGGCATGAACGCCGCAGAGCTTTCTATAAAGGCAGGCTTAAACAGGCGAGCAGTGCAGGACTATGAAGAGGGAAGTTCTCAAAGCCCGAAACTGTCGACGATTTACAAACTCACAAATGCCCTTGGCATCTCAATTGATGAATTGATAGCTGGGCGTCGGCGAACCGAACTCAATCACGAGCTTCAACAATGGCTTGAAAGTCTCTCACAAGCTCAGGCTGAAGGATTGATGAATCTGGTCCCGGCAACATCTCACATCCATGATACTGACGAAACAGATTGATAAGCGTAATAACCTGTCTGTCAGACAGGTCCGAGATAGATTTCTGAGGCATTTCTTCCACCAAGTTTGAATTTCTCTCACGTTGTTAGTGAGTTGGCCCTGGCGGCGGCTCAGCAATCATCTTGAGGGAATAGGGGCTACCCCGGCGGCCCTTGCGCGGGCGAATCTTGCCAGCAGGCGATTCGATCAGGTGAATCGCAGGCTTAACAATCGGTTGTAGTGTTTCGTTAATCAAAACCGGCTCCACGCTAATGATGGAACATAGCATGAACAGAGTGAGCAGTGAAGCATTCACCCCGACTTGCATGTGAAACCTCTTGCGCCAATCAGTTCCATGGCACCTCCAGCATCGCACCTATGTAGGGGGTCACTTGACTTGACACGATTCACTACATGACTCATAAAAGATTCAATGCATCCCGGCAGACTTGATCTGTCGCCAGCCGTGGGTATGGAAATACTCACGGCATTTGCATTTTATGGGGCAATTGATTGACGCGTGTTTTTTGCTACATCGACGGTTTTAACGTCTACCACGCCATTGATGATGCTGATCGTGGTGTGCGTGGCGCACTTTCGCACCTCAAGTGGTTGAACCTATTTTCCCTGATGAGGGAATTCACGGACCCAACCATACACACCATAGAGGCGGTAAAGTTTTTTACTGCCTACCCCACATGGAACCAGGATAAAACAACTCGCCATAAGAATTATACCAGTGCGCTCAAGCATGTCGGCGTGACCATAGTTGAAGGGCAGTTCAAGCCCAAAACGTGCTTCTGCAAAAACTGCCGAACGACATACAAGGCAAGGGAGGAAAAGGAGTCCGACGTCAATATTGCCATGCACCTTATCAATGATGCTCATCTGGATCGGTTTGACCAAGCGTTCTTAGTGACTAATGATTCCGATCTGCTTGGCCCTGTCCGCCTACTTAGAAACACGTTTGAAGACAAAGCGATTAAGATAATCGCGCCACCCTTCCGAAGACACAGTAAAGAGCTTTGGGCAGCAGCAGACAAAAGGGGCCAAATTTCCGAAGATCATCTGTCACGGAACTTGCTGCCTGAGAACGCGATAGATGCCGATGGCAACGTGATCTTTCAAAGACCCGCTGAATATACCCTTTAACGAAGCTGCCGAAAATATTGTCCCTCAAAGCCCTACTCCACAGGCTCGCAGGGGAAGGCTTCCTGCATCGCCGTAAGTATCAGAATGCCGTAGTCCTTGTGTCGATCCTCAGGGTAGTCCTTGAGAAACTTCACCATTACGTCAGTGATCTGCCCTTGTGTTGCGTTAGTCGGGACACATACGTCAAAGGCTGTCTCGGCCTCTCTATAGGATCCGGTGAAGTCCCCGCCGCTGGACAGCATTTTTTCGATCGCTCTGTCTGTGATTAACCCCTGCAACAAACTGGTTGTTCTACCCAGACAATATCCATCAGCATAGCTGGCGCGCTCCGCAGTGCATGCGGTGAACATATAATTCCCACTCTGGATATCTTCTTCGGCTAAAGACTGCCCCGGCATCAAGCAAGCCGTCACCAGCCCTAACGCTTTAAACCACATCCCAATCCCTCCCTAAAATCCCCCACACCCCAGCACAGATTCGCCTTTCGGGCAAAGGGTTTGACAGTCAGGCGCTGCGGTTCGTGCGAAACTTCTCACTTTTTTCTTGACGGTGAGAAACTTCTCACATACATTCATCCTCAACGAACCAGAGGATGTGAAATGACTGAGACGAAAGAACGCAAGATCACATGGGACGCTGAGCGCAAGTGGGTCTCTGATGAGGACGGAAATCGCAACTCGGTGCGCCGTTGGGGGTCTGAGGCGGCAGCGGAGAGGGCTCTGCTTTCTAATTCGGGCTGCTCGGACTGCTCGGACTGCTCGGACTGCTCGGGCTGCTCGGGCTGCTCGGGCTGCTCGTACTGCTCGGACTGCTCGGGCTGCTCGTACTGCTCGGACTGCTCGGACTGCTCGGACTGCTCGGACTGCTCGGACTGCTCGGACTGCTCGGGCTGCTCGGGCTGCTCGGACTGCTCGGGCTGCTCGGGTGATGAGGGTAAGGTGGTTGTTGTACCGAAAATCGAAAACATTCACCAGCGCATTTATGAGGCTGCTGCTGGGGAAGGCGCTCTAGAAATGGGCGATTGGCACACGTGCGGAACCACTCACTGCCGCGCAGGATGGGCTGTCCATTTGGCTGGTGCTGAGGGATATGAGTTGGAGAGCCGGTTCAATACACCTCTTGCGGCGCAGATGATCTACCGGGAATCCGGTTCACCGATCAGTCCGTCACGCTTCTACGATAGTAACAGTGATGCGCTGGCGGACATGAAGCGCCTTGCGGAAGCCGAGGCATCCCAGTGACCTGCGCCCTCATCGAATAGCGAGGATTTGAAATGACCAAGAAGGCCAAAGACAAGATTATTGCCTATAAGGGATTCAACAGCGATCTGACTTGCCGGGGCTATCAGTTTGAGGTCGGCAAAACCTACACCCACGAGGGGGAGGTTGAGGTGTGTGGCAGCGGCTTTCACGCCTGCGAGCATCCCCTTGATGTCTTCTCGTACTACCCGCCTGCAACATCCAGATTTGCGCTGGTCGAGCTTGCAGGAGGAACAGACCGAGACCATGATGGTGACAGCAAGGTAGCCGCTTCGAAGATTAAAATCTCAGTCGAGCTGCAGCTTCCTGAACTCATAGAGAGCGCAGTTAAACAAGTCTTTGATGCTGCTAGATGGATAAAGGGTAAGTCAGCCACCGGCTATAGGGGCGCTGCGTCAGCCACCGGTCCTCAGGGCGCTGCGTCAGCCACCGGTCCTCAGGGCGCTGCGTCAGCCACCGGCTATAGGGGCGCTGCGTCAGCCACCGGCTATAGGGGCGCTGCGTCAGCCACCGGTCCTCAGGGCGCTGCGTCAGCCACCGGTCCTCAGGGCGCTGCGTCAGCCACCGGCTATAGGGGCGCTGCGTCAGGTTCAGAGGGGTGCGCACTGTTTCTGGTCGAACGCAACATATCCGATGAAATCTTGAGCGTTTGGGCAGGAATTGCAGGCCGTGACGGTATCAAGCCAGACACGTTCTACACCCTGATTGATGGGGTTCCAAAAGAAGTTTGACGGGCTGACCAGAGCCAGCCCCGCGGCGCGTAACGAGTACCCCAATAACGGCACAGGCAGGCCGCGATGTCTGCGCCAGAGATTAGAGGAGAGAGCATGAGCAACGTGACAGCACAATCGCCTGACATAGCCGACCGTATCAAGGGCAAAGCTGCCCTGAAATGTCCACACTGTGATGGCACGGGTGTCATGTCACGCCCGTTCATGCCCGCGCTTGGCCTCTCCGCCATCACTGTCTGTTCATGCGTAAAAATGGAGCCTGTAGAATGACCCACTACATCATCCAAAAGTCATTCGGTGATCTGGGCTTAGAGCCGAAGCTATTCACCAAGCGGGCAGCCGCCATCGAACACCTGCTGACCGAATGCGATGACGGCGCGCTCTATGTGATCATGGTGCAGATGGACGTCGAGGGCCGCTCTGTTGAAGTCACCCGCGATGTGACCGACGAACTGCGCGAGGAAGCCGCCTGGGCGTTTCTTGAGGATGCGGATGTAGCCGTCCTCTACCCTGACGGTGGCGCGGCCTATGCGGATATCGACCAGATCCCGCCGTTTGTCGTGGCGCCGGTGCGCCGTGCGCTGGAGAACATGGACACGGACGACCTGACCTACTCCACACCTAACCCGGCATCTCTGACGGCTGGCATGTTGGGGGTGGCGTGATGGATGCCCACGACGCCACATTCTGGCTGGTTCTCACGGTTTTGGCTGCGGTCGTCGCAGCAATGATTGTCGATACCGGTCACCCGCACCCGACGCGGTTCTGGTGTGATCAGTTTGGCATCCAGGCGAGGGATTGCAGATGACTGACCCCATCGCCCTCGCCCTCGACCGCCTGCAAGCCCTCGCCGAGACCCGCGCAGACCGCGCCCTAGCGGCCTCCGCGCACCGTGAACACACCCGGCGGCGTATGCAGCAGACACAGACCCGCCAGCGCTTTCTCAAGCTCGCCCGTGGCATCCATGAGGCTGTCATGGAGGATGAAGGGCGCGGGATCGAAATGGCTGACCGGCGGGCGTGTTCTCCTTTCACGCATTGTGAGTCCGAGGGGCGGCGGGTGCCGGTTGGTTCCGCCCCACAGATGAAAGGATGAAGTGATGGAAGCCATCCCCAACCAATTTGTGAGCCTCCAAGGCGCTGAGACACTTGGGCATCTACGAGTCGCCGACAAGCCTAAAGCGTTCGGCAGCGCTCCGATCAAAATGCTGGCGCGTGTTCCATCGCAAGAATGCGGTTGCCCAGAAGAGATTTGGCAGATCGACGGCATGGAACTGCTTTTCCACTTTGAGGCGGACGGAACCAGTGAGGCGTTTCTATTCGCGGGCGATTGGGAGGAGGAAACGACACTCAACGCCCGCTCGCTAGATGACCTTCGGGCGAAAGCGTTCCAGTGGCTCGCTGATCTTTTTGACCAAACTCCACATACCTCCCCGTCCCCCAGCCTGTAGGGGGCCGCACCTGCCGGGGGCTTCGGTCCCCGGCTTTTTTGGAAAGGAATGAATGATGGCAGCCTACGAGGCTCATGGTGAAAGTGACGAATGGTACACCCCCCAATACATTTTTGAGGCCCTTGGTGTGCATTTTGATCTTGATGTCGCTGCCCCTAAGAGCGGCCCGCGCCACGTACCATGCAGTAGCTGGCATCACAGCGGCAATGATGGCCTTCAACAGCCTTGGCATGGTTTGGTGTGGATGAACCCGCCTTTTGGCCATCAAAAGAATAAGCGATTGTGGTTGTCGAAGTTTTCTCGACATGGTGATGGAATTGCACTTGTGCCCGACCGGACCTCAGCGCCGTGGTTTCAAGAGTTTGCCCCATTGGCTGGTGCAATCTGTTGGGTCAGCCCGAAGGTGAAATTTGAGCGCCCTGACGGCTCCATAGGTCAAAGTCCCGGGACCGGCACCGCATTGTTTGCCATGGGCGATATCGCAATTTCGGCGCTTAAGCAGTGCGATCTTGGGATCGTGACGCCGCAGGCTATTCCCCCAACCAGAAAGAAGGAATCCCGCGATGCCTGACATCCTCCTAATCACGCTCACCGTCACCTCATGCAGCCTGTCAGATCCTGACCGGTGCGAGACGTTCCGGTTCCAGGTCGAGCCACGCCAGTGTGCCGAATACACCGTGCCGAACCCTGTTGTGTATCCCGGCGAGGGCTGGGCGTTTCGCGGCGCTGACTGCGGAGGGATGGTTTGACGTGGTCATACCTCCCCAATACGGCCTCTCCCTGTGTGCAGGCGGCGGCGGACTTGACATGGGCCTTGGACTCGCTGAGCCGGGCTTTACCACCGCCTGCTATGTCGAGATCGAAGACTACCCAAGACGAACTCTCATCGCCGGACAGCGCGCAGGATACCTACATCCCGCCCCGATCTGGAATGACCTCAAGACATTCAACGCCACCCCATGGCGAGGAATCATCGACACCGTCTTGGCCGGATACCCATGCCAGCCGTTTTCCCAAGCGGGACAACGAAAAGGCGAAGATGACCCACGCCACCTTTGGCCAGACATCAGACGAATTGTCAGCCAGATCGACCCCCGCTGGTGCTTCTTTGAAAACGTCGCGGGACACCTCAGCCTCGGCCTTGAATCCGTGGTGCGCGACTTACGAGAAATGGGCTTCCGTGTTGCGGCTGGCCTATTCTCGGCGGAAGAAACAGGCGCGACGCATGAAAGGCAGCGGGTCTTCATCGTGGCCTACCGCCCGTGCGTCGGAACAGGAGAACCGGACAACGCAGCGAGCACCAAGCCACGGCAACGGGCACGGCAAAATTTTAGCGGGCGAGGCCTGCGAAATGATGAACAAATGGCCGACCCCAATGGCGGGCACCCCGGCCCAGAACGGCAACAACGCGGCGGGCAACAACGACTTCACCCGGCGAGCCGAGGATCTGGCGGATCGGATGTGGATGACACCAGACACACCCGGCGGAGGTCGATCGATTCCGAAGGGCACAACCTCAACCGGCCAAACACCAGACGGCAGGAAGGTGACGGTCGGGCTGGAGAACCAAGCCAAGCTGTGGGGAACGCCGAACGGCGGACAGATGAACTACGACGAAGACCCCTCACAGTACCAGACGCGACAGACCAACTTGAAACAGGCCGGTGGCAATCCGGCAATGGGGATGAACCTCGGGCAGCAAGCACAGAACTGGCCCACTCCCGCCAGCCGAGACCACAAGGGCGAGAATTCGGCGGATCATTTGGAGAATGGGACCGGACGCCTTCACCTCGACCAGCTGCCGAACGCCGTGGCCCACATCTTCACACCCCGGGTCCCAGCGACATGGCCGCGTGGTGGGACGTCTTTCAGGAATACCCCGATGGCGCGCCAGCTCTTTCGCTCGGCGACATCGCGACTTTCTCGCGTCACTTTGCGGCGCTTATTGAAGCGGGAGAACTGGGAAAAGCGGAGGCTGAACTGCGTCTTTGTCGAATGGCTGATGGCTTGGCCGCCCGGCCACGGGCTTTGCGGCTGTACGGTAACGGAGTTCATCCACTGGCAGCAGGATATGCGTGGCGCACTCTCAGCGCTGCCCACGGCCTCGGCCGCGTGGATTTGGGAACCACCATCCGAAGTCAGCGAGAAACAAATGAGTTTATTTGAATGACCATCAGCGACCACAACCTCAACGCGCCCGAGGGCCAGGCGACGGTCGCCGCCGCACCCCTCGAACAGCAAGACCCGGAAGCACGTTCTTGGGGTCCCGCCGGACGTGGCGCAGCCGGTGGGGCAATAAGCTAGGGCTGGTTGAAAATGAACACCGCATTCCTTCTGATGGCCAAATACAACGGCACACCGATCATCCCGGCGCAGCAGGTGTGCGATGACTTCTTTCCGCACCTGACGCTCGTGAAGTTCCTGCGCAAGATCAGCGACGGACAGATCCCGCTGCCACTGGTGCGCATCGAAGCCAGCCAGAAGAGCGCCAAAGGCGTCCACCTGCAGGACTTGGCCGAATACCTCGACGCGCGCCGCAGCGTAGCACAGCGCGAATTCCAGCAGATGTATGGGTGAGCATTTGGCCCAACACATCGTCAATATCTCTGGCGGGAAAGACAGCGCGTCCTGCTATTTGCTGGCCATCATGCGGGGGAAGCCCTTCAGGGCTGTTACAGCGGACACCGGCCACGAAAACGAAATCACATATGATTGGATCAGCAAGCTATCCGCCCGGACGGGCGGCCCTGAAGTCGAAGTGGTCAAAGCTGATTTCGCAGATCGCATCGCGCGGAAGCGGGCATCTGCATCACCCTGATCAACTATCCCCGCTTCCCGGCAGATCAAGAAAGCATCGAAACCACCGCAATCGAACCGGGTCATCACCTTTGCGAAAGCCTTCATCAAGGCAGCTTCACTGTAGAAGGACCATCCCGAACCCAGTGGTTCAGCAGGCGGCCACAGGACCAATAAACAGCAACTTCAAGCTAATCGGGACAACATTTAGAACAACACGCACCCGACCAACACGACAATATGCTGATATTTATATGATTATTTTATATCGCAATCCCATCCATCATAGGCGCCACGGAAAGGCGCGAAGCATCTTTGTAGGAGGTCAGGTCTTTCGTCATGCGGTCCGGCAGGTTTTTTCCGGTATGCTCTAACATTAAAGTTCCCGGCAGCCAATCAGGGCAAGGCGTCTTGCACTTTGCTGCAACCCGCACAATGCTCACCCGGATTTTACTGCGGGATTCGCAGGCCGGACGGGCCGGGTCCTGGGTGGCTTGTCCAAAAGGAGAGTAAGTATGCAAATCGAGGGAATTTCGGCAATCGTAACCGGCGGCGGTTCGGGCCTGGGTGAGGCAACCGCACGGCGGCTTGCCGCAGATGGCGCAAAGGTTGGCGTTCTGGATATCAATGGCGAGGCCGCCGAAAAGGTTGCCGCTGAAATTGGCGGCGTTGCCTTGCCCTGTGATGTCGCATCGGAGACCGACGCACAGGATGCACTGGCGAAAGTGGCCGGACATGGCCCGTTGCGGGTTCTGGTCAACTGCGCTGGCATCGTCACACCCGGTCGTCTTGTCGGGCGCGAAGGCCCTTTGCCGCTGGCGGATTTCCAGCGCACCGTCAATGTGAACCTTGTGGGCACGTTCAATATGATGCGCCTGGCCGCAGCTGCGATGGCCGGAACCGGCGCGCTGGAGGACGGAGAGCGCGGCGTGATCGTCAACACCTCATCGGTTGCGGCGCAGGATGGTCAGATCGGTCAGGTGGCCTATTCCGCTACGAAAGGCGCTATTCAGGCCATGGCTTTGCCTGCCGCTCGTGAGCTTGCTAAATTTGGCATCCGCGTCAACACAATCGCTCCCGGCATCTTCCTGACACCCATCCTCGCGCAACTGCCAGAAGCGGCGCGCGACAGTCTTGCGCAAAGCATGCCCTATCCGCAGCGGCTTGGCGACCCGGCTGAATTCGCTGACACCGTCGCCTTTTGCATCACCAACCGGTATCTCAATGCTGAGATGATCCGCCTGGACGGCGCCACACGGCTACCGCCGAAATAAGCATGGCCAAAGGGCGCGCTGGCGAAACCTGGCATTCAGGGGTAAACCCTTGAAACGCATTGACCGCGCGCCCAAACCAAAGGATCCGCCCCATGAACCGCGACTGGATCGCCACCGCCCGCACCCTGTCCGAAGCGCTGCCCAACCTGCAGCGTTATGATGGCGCTACGGTGGTGATCAAACTGGGCGGCCATGCCATGGGCGATGCTGCGGCAATGGCTCGCTTCGCCCGCGATATCGTTTTGATGAAGCAATGCAACCTGCATCCGGTTCTGGTGCATGGCGGCGGCCCGATGATCAGCGATATGCTGGATCGTCTATCGATCCGATCAGAGTTCGTGGGCGGCAAACGGGTTACCGATGCCGCAGCGATAGAGGTGGCCGAGATGGTCCTCTCCGGCTCTGTCAACAAGCGCATCGTGCAGGCGATAAATGACGAGGGCGGTAAGGCAGTCGGCCTTTCTGGCAAAGACGCCAAGCTGATAATCTGCGACAAGGAAATGGGCCGGGATGCCGATGGGAACCCGGTGGATCTGGGCTTCGTCGGCAAACCCTCAAAGGTCAACCCCGAGGTTCTGAACAGCCTGATTGAGAGTGGCTTCATCCCGGTTGTTGCCCCGCTGGGCGTCGGCGAAAAAGGAGAAAGCTTCAACATCAACGGCGACACCGCCGCCGGGGCCATTGCCGCCGAGATGAAGGCGGATCGCCTGTTGCTGCTGACCGATGTCGCCGGGGTTAAGGGCGCAGGTGGCGAGGTGCTGACGCAACTTAGCTCGGACGACGTCCGCCGCCTGACCACCGACGGGATCATCGCCGGCGGCATGATCCCCAAAACAGAAACCGCTCTCGAAGCATTGGAAGGCGGCACCCGGGCCGTTGTCATCATAGACGGACGCGTCCCTCATGCGTGCCTGCTGGAACTGTTTACGGACCACGGCGCTGGGAGTTTGATCAGGCTGTGATGCAAACGGAGAGGAGCTCTCTCAAGAGCTTTGAAATTTCCACCTATTAAAAACCTCCGGCCCGCCGCGCGGGAGAACTTGATCAAATATAACCTTCAAGTGCGTCTTGTAATTCTATTGCAACACAGCGAATTTAAGAATTGGGCTGTGTTTGGGGGATATCTGCGATGAAACCACTTTATTTGATGCTGTTTTGGGCTTCGTTGACGTCTCTTGCGCCAGCAGCACCTGCACAACAGAATAACCTTCAAAGCAACAGGGCTGCATTCGTTTGCAACGCGGAGTCAGATTTTACCAACCTGCGTTCGGCGCCTACTGCCCGCGGATCATCTATACTCGGCCAGGTTCCGAACGGCGTGCCAGTTCAGGTGAAGGGCGTCCGCACAAACGAAGCGGGATATAAATATTACCGCGTCGAACTGAAAGACAATCCAACCGGAAAGAAACGTTCCGGCTTTATTTACGAAGACGCAGTGACGGAAAAGTGCACGCTTCCACAGGTGGTTTCAGCGGAGGTCCGCGATCTGGCTATTAGGCTGGCAGCGGCCAATGCAGGCATCAGTCCACATCACATAACCGACGTGAATGCCGACTACGATGGAACTCAGTTGTATCTCATCAATATGCCCGACCTCGTCGACCTTGCGGCATTGGCTGATGAAACGGAACTAACATTTCTCGACCTTTCCAGAAGCGGCGTGTCGGATTTAACGCCCCTGTCAAACCTGACATCACTGCAGGTTCTAGAGCCCCGGATTGAAATTCTGAATCGAGAGGATTCCCATACGTTGTGATCTGTGATTCACCATATTTGGAGGTGGATCATGGGCAAATCACTATCACTGGATCTTCGCGAACGGGTTCTCGCATTCATTGAAGAAGGTCACTCCTGCCACGAGGCGGCGCGTCGGTTCCGGATTTCAGCTGCAAGCGCGGTGCGGATCCGGCAGCGTTACCGGCAACTCGGCACGGTTGCACCGGGCAGGCGCGGGCGTCCTTTAGGGAGCGGGCGGCTCGAACGCTTCGGCGGTTTCCTGAAGGCTCGGATCGAGCAGAGGCCGGACATGACGATGCCAGAACTGGCCGAGGCCCTATGGCAGTCGCATGGGATGCGGGCCGCGCCGGCGGAGCTGTCGCGTTTTGTCCGGCACCGACTGGGCTTCACATATAAAAAAATCCCTGATTGCGACGGAACGGCGGCGCAAGCGGGTGCGGGCCGCGCGTTTCGAGTGGCAGTACCGGCGGATGCCGAGGATGCGCCTTGAGCCGCACCGACTGATCTTCATCGACGGCGAGCCTTTGTCCGCCATTGGTCCGAGGACAATGGCGAGCGCCGTCACCACCAAGATGACCCGGCTGCGCGGGCGCGCGCCGTGCGGTGCACGACTGGAGGCCGACGCGCCCTTTGGTCACTGGCGCACGCAAACCTTCATCTGAGCTGTTCAGAGACTCCAATGATATCCGTCCGGGGGGGGGGTGCATAGTATCCGTCCGGTTTCCCCGCTCTGACGGTGTGATGGAGGGCTTGATAGTGTCCACCATCGATAGTGGACATCATGGGGCACTCTATGGCGGGCAAGCGCGCGATCTTTTCAGCTGCTGCCCATGCGCAGCGCGCGGCTGATTTCCTGCACGGGTGCCAACCTGTTACTGAGGAAGAAAAGCAGCAAGGAGTCATAGCTGTCGCCGACGCTGCCGACGGATGGCTCCAATCCTGCATCGACCAAACGCTCTGTGTACTTGATCGATACATATTGCGATCCCCGATCAGAATGATGGATCAGTTTCTCAGCAGGTCTGCGCGCA
>NZ_JBTLNE010000009.1:0-76919 GCF_054457435.1 Halovulum sp. GXIMD14793
CTTGAGCAATTTGAGGGCTCCGCGCCCGGCGCGCTTGCCCAAAACGAAACCAACGAATATGAAAACCAGACCCGCAGACTCTCGTTATGAATGAGGGAGCCTCGGGGGGCAGGTCAGATCCGATGCCAGATGAAATCCGCAGTCAAATCAGATGGTCATATGCCGACTCACCCTATTGTGGCTTTGGGCAAGACTGCTTTGCCGCAGTTTCGGCTCTATTTGACCAGCGCGGATCGCTTTATGATCACTCAGCCCGAGATGCTGATGATGAGTACCGGTTTCGACTTAACGCCATGGAGAAAGCCATGATGCAATTGGATCGGGAGGGTCTTTTCGGAGAAGGGAAAGCTCGTGAAAGATGCACCATTCACGTGGAGGTGATGCCGCCAGACGAAACCAACACGGATCGCGCAATCAGACTGAACTCTAAAAGCGCCCTATCGACCTGGCTTAGAGAAATGAGCGAATAACCCGGCTGAAAGCGGATATTTTGGTGCATTGCCCATAAGCAGGGCCATTGATAGTGCTGTATTCCTTGCGTCGTAAGATCAACGCGATCCGCCTTTATAAACCCTGCAAAACAGACAATCAGCGCGGCTTGCCAGATAGCAAAGAAACCCACAGGGGCGCCTCAAAATCATAGTCGATTGCGTCGGGGCAGGTATATCTGAAGCCCTGCCAGATACTTTGAAGCCGGCCAAAAAGGTAGAGGTTCACGATGTTCCAGACTTATTCGCCTCGCCACACCTTCGGGATCGTGCGGGCGGTCGTCAGCGCCAGATCGTGGCCCAGTCACCGCGTTTCGCGTCGACCTGTCGTTGGCAAAGGCAAATCCTGAGTGACCTGCAGAACCAGACCTGAACAGGCGGGTATCAGAAATCCAGGTTTTCCACGTTCAGCGCGTTATCCTGAATGAAGGCCCGGCGGGGCTCTACCACATCGCCCATCAGCTTGGTAAAGATCTCGTCCGCTTCGCCGACCTGATCCACCTTGACCTGCAGCAAGGTCCGCGCCTCGGGGTCCAGTGTGGTTTCCCACAGCTGGCCGGGGTTCATCTCCCCCAGACCCTTGTAGCGCTGCAGCGACAGGCCGCGTTCGCCCTCGTCCATGATGGCCTTCAACAGATCCAGCGGACCGGTGATCGGAATCTCGCGATCCTTGCGGACCAGAATGGCGGGCGGGGCATAGATTTCCTGCAGGGTGCCGGTCATTGCGCCCAGACGGCGGGCTTCGGGGCCGCGCAGGATCGGGCCGTCCAGCGTGCGGACCTCTTCGACGCCGCGCAGCACGCGGAACAGACGGATGCCGTGATCCTGTGTTGGACGACCCTGCCAGCCGCGTTCGTATTCCGTGGCGACAAGGTCCAGACGGGCCGCTGCCGCATCGGCTGAGGCTTGCAAATCATCCAGCGCACCGGGTGCCATGATGCCTGCAATCACAGCCTGTTCCAGAATGGGGCGCGGGTAATGCGTCGGAAAGGCGTTCAGGATTGTCCGGGCCTGCCGCGCCTCCGTCACGATACGGGCCAGATCCTGACCTACGATGACAGAGCCATCGCCCAGCTTTAGCGAGGCGTTGTCCAAACCCTGTTCGATCAGATAATCCTCCAAAGCGGTCTGATCTTTCAGATACACCTCGGACTTCCCGCGTGAGACCTTATAGAGCGGCGGTTGCGCGATATAGAGGTATCCGCCTTCGATCAGTTCGGGCATCTGACGGTAAAAGAACGTTAACAACAGGGTGCGAATATGCGCGCCGTCCACGTCAGCATCGGTCATGATCACGACCTTATGGTAGCGCAGCTTCGAGATATCGAACTCATCCCGGCCAATCCCAGTGCCAAGCGCGGTGATCAGCGTCCCGATTTCCTGGCTGCCCAGCATCCGATCAAACCGCGCCCGCTCCACGTTCAGGATTTTCCCGCGCAAGGGCAAAACCGCCTGATTATGGCGCGAACGGCCCTGCTTGGCCGAGCCACCGGCGCTGTCACCCTCCACCAGGAAAATCTCGGAATTTTCCGGGTTCTTTTCCTGACAATCCGCCAGCTTGCCGGGCAAAGAGGCCACCGATAGCGCAGATTTACGCGTCATCTCCCGCGCTTTGCGGGCGGCCTCTCGTGCCTGGGCCGCTTCGACGATCTTGGTGGCGATCGCGCGGGCCTGGCCAGGGTTTTCCTCAAACCATTCGGCCAGCTTTTCGTTCATCATGCTTTCGACCGCGGGCCGAACCTCGGACGACACCAGCTTGTCTTTGGTCTGAGAGCTGAATTTCGGATCAGGCACTTTGACCGACAGCACACAGGTCAGCCCCTCACGCGCGTCATCGCCGGACAGGGTGACCTTCTCCTTTTTGGCGATCCCGGAAGACGCCGCATAGTTGTTGATCGTCCGGGTCAGCGCCCCGCGAAAGCCTGCCAGATGGGTGCCGCCATCGCGCTGTGGGATGTTGTTGGTAAAGGGCAGCACGGTTTCGTGGTAGCTATCATTCCACCACATCGCGACCTCGATCCCGATCTCGTCACGCTCTCCGGTGACAAAGATCGGATCTTCGAACAGGGATGTCTTGGACCGGTCGAGATAGCGCACGAATTCCCGCACGCCGCCTTCATACAGCATCTCAACCTCTTGCGGCTCTGAACTGCGTTCATCGCGCAAGGTGATCCGCACGCCGGAGTTCAGAAAGGCCAGTTCCCGCAACCGGTGTTCCAGCGTCTTGAACGAATAATTCCGGTCAGAGAAGGTGTCGGTGGAGGCAAGAAATGTCACCATCGTTCCCTTCTTGCCCTCGGCATCGCCGGTGACTTTCAGGTGTTCGGTGGTGTGCCCTCCCTCAAACCGGGCTTTATGTTCCTTGCCGTCGCGCCAAATGGTCAGTTCCAGCCAGTTAGACAGGGCGTTGACCACGGATACACCGACGCCGTGCAAGCCGCCTGAAACCTTGTAGGAATTGCTGTCAAACTTCCCGCCAGCGTGCAGTTGGGTCATGATAACCTCGGCCGCGCTGACGCCCTCTTCCTCGTGGATGTCCACAGGAATGCCGCGCCCGTTATCGCTGACCGAGACGCTTTCATCGGCGTGGATGATAACGGTGACCGTATCGGCATGACCGGCCAAAGCCTCATCAATGCCGTTATCTACCACCTCATAAACCATGTGATGCAGGCCCGAGCCGTCATCGGTATCCCCGATATACATGCCAGGCCGTTTGCGCACGGCTTCAAGCCCTTTCAGGACCTTGATGGAACCTGCGCCGTAATCTTCGGAAGACTGCTCTTTGTCGGACATTCTCTGCCATCCTTAAAACCTGTGAGTAATATACTGGGTAAGGTGACGGATGTCACGCTTCCGAAGGGCGGATGCGCACTAAATTTAAAAACGAAAACAATGCTTTGCGTGTTTGTTTGAAGTTTCTTTTACAGCGCGGCGATTGTTGTGGAAAATTCGCGCCCCGACAGCCCCGATTTCAGGCGAAAACTGCGCCCAATCCGATGACAATGCCAACGCCGATCAGCAGGATCCCGGCCCCGATATTCAACCGGGCCAACCCCTGCGGTGACCGGATCAGCGCCCGTGCCCGACCGACGAAAACCCCCAGGATCAGGTTGCCGATCAGGGGCACAATCGCTGAGATGAGGCAGATGACAGTGATGTCCAACGCCGTGACCGCCGACAGATCGAAAAAGCCCGGCAGCACCCCCATATAGAACAGGACCGCCTTTGGATTTCCCAGAATGGCCAGCAGTCCCGCCAGAAACCCCGGCCAGATGCCGGGACGGGTCAGGGCGGAATCCTCGGCCGCCAGTGCCCCGGCTTTGCGTATCAGACCCCAGCCCATGACCAGAAAGATAACAGCAGCAGCCCATCGCAGGACCTGCAGAAAATCGCCATAGACCGTGGCAATCGCCGTGACGCCAAAGATCGCAAGCAGCGGCCACAGGACATCACCAACCACCACACCCATTGCCAAAGGCCACGCCCCGCGAAACCCGTTTGCCAGGGACCGCGCCACCACTGCGACCCAAACCGGCCCTGGCGTCAGGAACAGGATAAAAAGCGCAAGCGCATATAGCGAAAGGCCCGAAGCCGAAAGTGTCATTGATCAGGCCTCATGCTCGCCAGCGTGCCGCGTATAAAGGCGGTGCAGCCGATTGGCTGCCTCAAACCCGTGTTTCTCCGGCTTTGGTGTGGATTTCAGCCATGTCTCGGCTGCGGCCAGCTCACTCGCGATCAGGGCGTCGGTTTCGCTGTGGCTCGCTGTGGCGGTGCCCATCTCTCTGGCCTGTCGTTTGGTGTCGATCAGGTTGCGGATGAAGGTCGTGACCGCCTCTGGCAAATCGCACCCCGCCATCAGATTGGTCATATCCATGGGCGGCACAGCCTGTGCATTCAGCCGCATCCAGCGCAACGCCAATGCGGGCCGCAGGCTGTAAAAGTAACGCTTCAGCTTTATCTTGCCCTCTGCGTCCAGAATCCGGGTTTGGCTTTGGTGTGTCATCGACAGGTAATGCCAGGTGACGTTCTTGCGGGTCAGCACATCGCGGCAAAACGCCAATGTATCGGCGCGAAAGCCAGGGGCCTCAGAATAGCTGATCGGGGATTGCAACCATTCGGCAACAACCGCGTTCGACCGCAGAGCCAGATTCAGGGCCTTCGACAACTCCCAGCCGGATAGGTCCAGCTCGTCCGAGATCGGACGCTCCACAACATCGCGCCGCTTTTCGATCCGCAGGTGCCAGTCGACGGGCCGAGCATATATGAAGCGCACGTCATAATCACTGTCTTCCGAATGGAATCCCCATGCGCGCGAGCCGCTTTCGATGGCCAGCAGAATGGTTATGTCCTCTTCCCGCGCGATCTCGTCCAAACGGGCACGGATCAAAGATTGCATCTGAGGCGATACGGCGGTCATACGAAATCCTTCTTGGGGCAGGGCCAGTGGCGTTTGTCAAAGCTTTGACACCACAAATCAAATCTTATCGTCACCAAATTGAATTATGGCACCCTGACCTTTGATGAAGCCTTTGCCGATCCGCTCCAACGTAAGCGCACGCAGTGCTTTGTATCGGTCCTGCCGGTACTCCCCCTCAATCAGGATCGCCTTGGCAACGATATCGCCTGCCTTGTCGAAGTAGCTGTAAAGCAGCGTATTTTCGTCCAGTCGCTCAACTTTCAATAGCCCGCCATCCAGGCAGCTATCCAGCCCGACAGTCAGCTTTTCAACGGCGACCAACTGGGCCTCGGTTACCCGGATATGGGTCCATGTGCCGCTACAGTTGCCGTCGTCGTAGGAAACCGTGGAGGATATCGGGTCAATGATCAGCCCCATGCTCCATTCCTGACCGTCAATCTGCACGCCAACCCCCTGCCATGTGCCGGCATAGGTTTCAGAGAACCTGTCAAAGGCAAACGCCGCAGGTGCAAGGATGATTGCTATCAGGCAAAGAATGTATCGCACTGGATGTGGCTCCGAATTCAGGGGGTGGTCCTGACAGCAGACTGGCTGTCATCCTCGTCAACTTGCCACATCGTTGATCGTCCTCCAAGCCCATCAAAAAGCTCTGCCCCGGTGCCGGTCAGCCAGGCCTGTGCGCCAAGGGCGCAGATCTCGTCATAAAGTGCTGCGCGGCGGTCAGTATCCAGATGGGCGGCGACCTCATCCAGCAGCAGAATGGGCGGCGCGCCAAAATCCTCAGCCAGGGCGCGGGCATTGGCCAGGATCAGCGAGATCAGCAGGGCCTTTTGTTCTCCAGTGGAACACAGGCGCGCCTCAGCCCCTTTATCGGCATAGATGGCGATCAGATCAGCGCGATGCGGGCCAACCAGCGACCGACCGGCGGCCATGTCACGCGGGCGGCTTTCGGCCAGTGCCGCCCGCAGGTCGTCAGCGGTTTCTGCAGGTGTGTCATCGGCGATATCCAGATCGGCCTGCGGAAATGCCGTTGCCGCACCCGTCTGCGCCGCGGTCAGACGCGAAAGTGCCAGCGCCCGATTGGCCATGATTGCGGCACCATGGGTGGCCATCTGCGTCTCTAGCCCGGCATACCAATGCGGATCGCGGGCTTGATCCTTCAGCAGCCGATTGCGTTCACGCATGGCTTTTTCGTAGGCGAGGGAGGCCTCTGCATGGGCCGGTTCAAAGCTCATTGCGATACGATCCAGAAACCGCCGTCGTTCGCTGGCACCGTCCATCCAAAGACGATCCTGCGCCGGGGTTAGCCACAAGATGCGGGCCAGACGGCCCAGCGCTGTCTGCGGTGCGGCCTTGTCGTCAATGCGGGTCTGGCGGCTGGCCCCCGGCTCCACCCAGGTTTCGATCTGGTGCTGCTGGCCCAGACTGTCCAAATCAGCCGCGATTTTCCAGCCAAGCGCTTCGGGTGCGTGCGCCATGTCGTCGGGGGCTGCCCGGCGCAGGCCGCGGCCCGGCGACAAAAGCGAAACCGCCTCAAGAATATTGGTTTTCCCCGCACCGTTCGGCCCGAAAAGAACAACGGGCCGGGCGTCGACCGTCAGTTGAGTTTGCTTGTGAGAGCGGAAATGGCTCAGCCGCAGGGAGGTCAGCGCAAGCGTGGCCACAGCCTCAGACGCGCATCGGCATCACGACATAGACCGCGCTTTCGTCATTGCCTTCGCGCATCAGGGTCGGATCCCCGGCAGAGTTGAACATGAAGACGGCATTCTCGCGATCCACCTGATCGGCGATTTCCTGCAGGTATTTGGCGTTAAAACCAATCTCCAACGCCTCGTCACCATAAGCCACGGCCAGTTCTTCCTCAGCCGCACCGCTGTCAGGGGCATTGACTGACAGCACTAGACGATCCTCTTCCAGCGCCAGTTTCACGGCGCGCGACCGCTCGGACGAGACGGTGGCCACACGATCCACCGCTTTGGCGAATTCGGCTGCGTCCACCTCAAGCCGCTTGGTGTTGCCTTGCGGGATGACACGCTGATAATCCGGGAATGTGCCGTCGATTACCTTGGAGGTCAGCGTCACCTCGGGCGTGGCAAAGCGGATCTTGGTTTCAGACACGGATACCGCAATCTGCGTGTCGTCTTTGTCCAGCAGTTTGCCCAGTTCCAGCACGGTTTTGCGCGGCACGATCACACCGGGCAGATTGTCTGCGCCCTGCGGCAGCACCGCGTCGATCCGGGCCAACCGGTGACCATCGGTGGCGACACAGCGCAGCACCTTTTCGTCGCCCCCATCAGCGGCGTGCATGTAGACACCGTTGAGGTAATAGCGAGTTTCCTCGGTCGAGATCGCGAATTTGGACTTGTCGAACAAGCGGCGCAGGACGGGCGTGTCGGCGGCGAAATTGCAGTCATATTCCGCGTTTGCCATCACCGGGAAATCCTCGCGCGGCAGGGTGGCCAGTTGGAAATGCGACCGGCCCGCCGTGATATCCAGCCGGCCCGAGGTTCCATCATCGGCCAGTTCCACCATCGCGCCATCTGGCAGTTTGCGCACAATGTCATGCAAGGTGTGCGCGCCAACGGTTGTCGCACCGGCCTGCAGCACCATGGCCGGGGTTTTATCGATCACCTCGATATCCAGGTCGGTGGCCCGGAAACTTATGCTGTCGCCCTCAGCCTCGATCAGAACGTTCGCCAGAATCGGAATGGTATTGCGCCGCTCCACCACGGATTGCGCCCGACCCATCGCCTTCAAAAGCGCGGAACGTTCGATGCTGACTTTCATTTTGAAACCCCCGGGTGGACGCATGTTCTTGGGACGTTGACCCTATCGAAATCAACATCTGGTTCAACAGAAAACTTGCGTTTGAGGGGCAATCAGATGGTGCTTAAAGCGTTTCGGGATAAACCTGAGACAAAAGATTATCCTGAAACGCAGTGATAAGCCTATATGGTGTACGCGTTTCGATTTTATGTGATGTCTCAAGGTAAACTCGAAACGCTTTAGGGCCGTGTATCGCGAAACCAGAGACGGGCTTCCGTGTTTATCAGGTTGTCATAGGGTGGAATATGACACGCTTGAACACTCTTTCTGTTTAGGCCAATGTCTGGTTCTATTCATTCCAAAATGCGGCCAATGTTGGCTTTCAAAAATTTGGTGTCGCCAAATGAACTTAAAGATTGTCAAAAGGAGCTTTTTCGTTAGCGGCGATGACACTGTCGGTGTGGGGCAACACGCTTTCGGCACAGGGTCTGCTTAAGGACTTTGAAAACCTTTTCGACCGTTGTCGCACTCATATCGAAACAAGTTCAGTTTTTGATATCCAAAGCCTTCAAATGCACGAAGTTCCCAAGCGTCATACACGTGATTTGGTCAACTCTTCAGCACAAGAGGC
This sequence comes from Halovulum sp. GXIMD14793, assembly GCF_054457435.1. Taxonomy (NCBI): domain Bacteria; kingdom Pseudomonadati; phylum Pseudomonadota; class Alphaproteobacteria; order Rhodobacterales; family Paracoccaceae; genus Halovulum; species Halovulum sp. GXIMD14793. Next base: position 8,306 of record NZ_JBTLNE010000009.1, read on the forward strand.
TTGGGCATTGCCTGGGTCAAAGCTCTACGTTCTACGTTCTACTAACGGAGAGGGCTCTTCGAGACGGCACTGTAAGGCACCAATGCTACATCAAACTAGCTGATGAAAAGTATGTATTGCGGCCAACTGAACAAGCACTACTACTGCGAAATTTTCTCGTAGAACAAACCGAGTTGATCGGTGCCCAAACCCATACGGTTGATAAATCTCTTTCGCCCATTCCACCCATCGTTAATGCTGCATACTTACTGTTAGCTAAGAACCCAAATGGGTGCACAGTAACCAACCACTTTGCTTTCTCCCCCGATGGAGAATTCTTCTCAGCAGGATCTGCCAAACAATCCGTAAGCCCCTGTGAGGCAAAATAAGTTAGCAAGTTACATATCTACTTGGAAACTAAAGCCGTCATTACAGAAGCAATAGAGTGGCGTTCGCGTCTACAAAACGGCAGTTTCCGCTTAAGCCTCCAGCATCCGCCTTAGCAGTTCCACATCTTCGCTGATCTGGCTGTCGATGGCCTTTAGCTCCTCGACCTTGCGGACGGCGTGGATCACGGTGGTGTGGTCGCGGCCGCCGAATTTGCGGCCGATCTCGGGAAGGGATTTGGTGGTCAGGGATTTGGACAGGAACATTGCCACCTGACGCGGGCGCGACACGGCGCGAGACCGGCGGGGGCCCAGAAGGTCGGCCATGCGGATGTTGTAGTGGTCCGAGACTTTGCGCATGATCTCGTCAATCGTGACCTTGCGCTCGGACGCGCGCAGCACATCGACCAGACATTCCTGGGCCATATCCAGATCAATACGCCGCCCGACCAGCGAGGCAAAGGCGAACAGGCGGGTCAGGGCACCCTCCAGCACACGGACGTTGGAGCTGATGCGATGGGCGAGGAATTCGAAGACGCCCTCGTCGATCTCAATGCCGGGATGCAGGCGCGACTGGCTTTCGGCCTTTGATTGCAGGATGCCGAGGCGCAACTCGTAATCGGTGGGGTGCAGATCGACGACCAGACCGCATTGCAGGCGGGACTTGATCCGATCCTCAAGCCCGTCAATCTCGCCCGGGGCGCGGTCAGCGGAGATGACGATCTGTTTGTTCTGGTCGATCAGGGCGTTGAAGGTGTGAAAGAACTCTTCCTGCGTCGAATCCTTGCCCGAGATGAACTGAACATCATCCACCATCAGCACATCGACAGAGCGGAACAGCGCCTTGAAACCGTGCATGTCCTTGAAGCGCAAGGCCTGCACGAAGCGATACATGAATTGTTCGGCAGATAGATACAGAACCCGCGCGCCCGGTTGCACCTCGGAAATCTGCCAGGCGATGGCGTGCATCAGGTGGGTTTTACCCAGGCCCACGCCACCATAAAGGAACAGCGGGTTGAAGGTGACCGGCCCACCCTCGGCCACGCGGCGCGCAGCGGCATGGGCCAGTTCGTTGGGCTTGCCGACAACGAAGCTTTCGAAAGTAAAGCGTTTGTCGAGCGGAGATCCCGGTAACTCTCTTGCGTCAGTGGTCTGCAGCTTTTCGGCAGGTATAGCGGCTGGCGTCTCGCGCTGTTTGGGCGCGGCACGGGCAACGCTGAAATCAAGACGCGATACAGTGGTGCCATTCTCAGCCAGCAGGCGGCGGATTCGCTCTCCGTAATGCTGCGATACCCAGTTGCCGATAAAGCTGGTTGGCGCTGACAACTGAGCGACACCGTCGTCACAGCCCAGATATTCCAAAGGCTCGATCCAATTTTGGAAGGCACTCTTTCCGAGTGATGATTGCAACTGCTCTCTTGTCCGCCCCCAACAGTCCATCATCCCCCCACTCGTTTCCGTTTTTCCATTCAACATAGAATACTCTTCACCCATCGGCTTTGACCTGAACAAAGCCCCGTCAGCCCTGTTGCCAGGGCAATCCCGCATGCTTCCAGCCGTTTACAGTCGCGCGATGCCGGTCGGCATCGAGGTCACCCTCAAAGCCCTGATCAACATTGCTGCAGGCTACATCCTCGCCACGTTCGGCCAAAGCGGCGGAGACGGTTTGCGCAGCATCCAGTGATCGCGCGCCCGAGCGGCAGATAAACAGGATCTGCGACGGAGCCTCGGACTGATCCGCAAACATCTGATCTACGAAACCCGCGTTCACCTGCATATCAGGAAACGCCCGCCATTCTGTCAGTACGACGGTTTTTCCCAGCGACGACAAATCAGGCACACCGACAAAGCTCCACTCAGGTCGCGAGCGGACATCAACCAGAATTGCCGATTTATCCTGTTTGAGAATTTCCCAAGCTTCGACGGGACTACAGCTTCCCACCTGGCTTATGACTGAACCCGACATCGAATCTCCACTGGCACCTTTGCCCGACCGCAGCAAACTAGACGTTTCGAATAGCAGGTTTCAACAACAAGAATAGCTTGACGCAAAGAACGGTAGATTTAGGAGATTCGCTGCCGATAAAAAATAAACCAGACACAGTTAAAGAAACGATGGCAAAATTTACTTTACCTACGTCTTTCGTGCGGCAGATTTTGAAAGTGAAACCCAATCGGCGGACTTCTGCTAAGTGCAGTGAACCTACGACCAGTCAGAGATTCGAACAAGCGGACCGAAAAGAGAACATGAAGGAAAAGTCAAACTTGCATGACAATCACAAAAAGAAAGCGCACGCCCCCGGTTCGGGACGCGCGACATCGTTCTCTACCGAACTGGTGATCAGGCGCCGAGCGCGCGAACCCGTGCGTTAAGGCGCGAGATTTTCCGGCCAGCCGTGTTCTTGTGCATGATTCCTTTGGTAACACCGCGCATGATCTCGGACTGCGCCATGCGCAGAGCGTCATTTGCCGCAGACAGATCGCCGGATGCGATTGCCTCTTCGACCTTACGGATGAAACCGCGCACACGGGTGCGGCGGGATTTGTTGATCACGGTCCGGCGTACCGTCTTGCGGGCGCGCTTTTTTGATCCAGGCGTGTTTGCCATCTTTGAGAATTCCGGTTCTTTACATGAGTCACGAAACGAAGCGCGTCTCTAGACTGTGCCAAGACACGAGTCAACGCCTCTGCGACGGTTATTTGCTTAACCGGTTATTTTCCGCGGAATTGTGGGGTGCGCTTTTCGGCAAAGGCTTCCATACCCTCGGTCCGATCTTCGGAGGCAAAAAGGGAATAGAACAGCCGCCGTTCAAACAGCAGACCTTCGTGCAGGCTGGTCTCATAGGACCGGTTCACAGCCTCTTTCGCCGCCATTGCGGTCAGCGTAGATTTCTCGGCGATCTTTTCGGCGGTCTTCATGACATCCGCCATCAGTTCCTTGGCCGGGACAACGCGGGATACCAGGCCAGAGCGTTCCGCCTCTGCCGCATCCATCATGCGGCCGGTCAGGTTCATCTCCATCGCTTTGGACTTACCGACAAAGCGGGTCAGCCGCTGGCTGCCGCCCAAACCAGCAATGACGCCCAGATTGATCTCGGGCTGGCCGAATTTCGCATTGTCGCCAGCAATGATGAAATCACACATCATCGCCAATTCGCAACCACCGCCCAGCGCATAGCCGGATACGGCGGCGATGATCGGCTTGCGGGCGCGCATGATCGATTCGGAATGGCGGGTGAAATAGTCGTCCTTGAACATAAAGACGAAATCTTTCTCGGCCATCTCCTTGATATCTGCCCCGGCGGCAAATGCCTTTTCCGAGCCGGTGATCACCATCACCCGAACCTTGTCATTGGTATCCATGCTGCCGATGGCCTCCGACAGATCCTGCAACATCTGCGAGTTGATCGCATTCAGCGCATCTGGCCGGTTAAGGCGGATAACGCCGATATGATCGGTGATCTCGACAAGAAGTGTCTCATAAGCCATGCGTCTCACCCCGAGTTACTGACACAGCGCCCAGACTTATCATGTCGGTGAAGCGGATCAAGGGCGGAGATGTATAGCGCCTGCGTTCTGACAACGCCCGCAGTGTAAGACATCCGTCTGTCCTTTGGCTACAGATATGCCATTAAGGGGGGCTTATGGCGCATATCATCTTTCTGCATGGGGCATCGAGCAGCGGTAAATCCACCATCGCCCGCGCCCTGCAAGCCCGGCTAAGCCTGCCGTTCTGGCACATTTCCATCGATCATCTTCGCGATGCCGGTGTGTTGCCGTCTGATCGCTTCAAAAGCGGCGAGTTTGACTGGAAGGCTGCGCGTACTGCCTTCTTTGATGGCTTTCACACATCACTGGCGGCGTATGCCCAGGCGGGCAACAACCTGATTCTTGAACATATCCTTGAGGATGAAACCTGGTTGGATCAACTGCGGGATCTTTTCGCACCGTTCGATGTTTACTTCGCCGGGGTCCATTGCCCTGTGGACATCCTTGAGGCCCGCGAAAAAGCCCGCAGCGATCGCCCGGTTGGCAGCGCCCGTAAGGATTTCGAAACCATCCATATCGGCAAGACCTACGATCTGGAGGTGCAGGCCCTTGATGGCGTCGATCACTCTGTCGAGGCGATCATGCGGGGTTGGAAAAGCGGCAAGCGCATTTCCGATTTTTCCCGCAAGACCTGAATGCCATCGGTTTCAGGCGACGCACCTCGCTTTGCGTCTGCGGCATCACCGTGCAAACCAGATTATTGATATCATGGGTGCGCAATCCAGGCTAACGTTGGCACTTCGGACAATAAAACGTCGACCGGCCAGACTGAACGATGCGTTTGATTGTGCCGCCGCATCCCTCGCGCAGGCAGGGTTCCCCCTCGCGTCCGTAGGCACGGAACGCATGCTGGAAGTAGCCCAGCTCTCCGTCTGCCTGACGGTAATCCCTCAGCGATGATCCGCCAGCGGTGATGGCATCGAGCAGCGTTTCGCGGATATGCGGCACAAGCTCTGCTATGCGGGCGGCCGAGATATCGCCAGCCAGCCGTTTGGGGGATATACCGGCGCGCCACAGCGCCTCGCACACATATATATTGCCCAGACCCGCGACATTGCGCTGATCCAGCAAGGCGGACTTGATCGGTGTCCGCCGCCCCTTCAGCCGTTCGGCGAGGGTGGTTTCGTTAAAATCATTGCCCAAAGGTTCCGGGCCAAGGCTGGCCAGCAGGCGGTGCGCCCCGGCCGTTTGTGTCGGCAAAAGGTCCATGGCACCGAAACGGCGCGGATCGTTGAAGACAACGCGCGCGCCGGTCTCGGTCTGCAATTCAACATGATCGTGACGGCCGGTTTCCACCACATCCCTCGGCGCATGCAAAAGCAGCCGACCTGACATGCCAAGATGCACAAGCAACGTCTCGTCACTCGACAGATCGGCGAGGATGTACTTTGACCGGCGCCGCAGACGTAAAACCGTCTGGCCGGTCAAACGTTTTGCCATATTTTCGGGGAACGGCCAGCGCAGGTCTGGCCGTCTTACGATTGCACGCGCAATCACCTTGCCTGTCAGAACAGGGTCAAGACCACGGCGAACGGTTTCTACTTCGGGAAGTTCAGGCAAGTGCCCCCGCGCTTATTCCTCGCGCTCCCGCACCTCTTGCGTGCGCATCTTGCGCGCAGACATAGACGACATAATCGCCCCGGTCAAAAGGGCCAAACCAAAAAATACACCGATTGCAATGCCAAACGCCATTACTCATCCCTCATTCGAACGCTGCCCCCATGACATGTATGCCTAGCGCCCGATTCGGGCAGAACAATGTCGAAGCCGCGACAAGGTATCCGAATTGTAGTTTTTGCATCGCGAACTATGATCACCGGCGAAATGTAAGGACAGGACGTATGAGCGACAGGGAAACCGATTTTGGCTTCCGCCGCGTGGCGGAAGAGGAAAAGGCCAGCATGGTGCGCGGCGTCTTTTCCTCGGTCGCGTCGAAATACGATCTGATGAACGACGCAATGAGCCTGGGCATCCACCGGGTTTGGAAAGACGCGATGATGGACTGGCTGGCCCCGCGCCCCGACACGCATCTGCTGGATGTGGCTGGCGGCACCGGGGACATCTCATTCCGGTATCTCAAACGTGTGTCCGGTCAGGCGAAAGCCACAGTTCTGGACATGACTGCCGACATGCTGGTCGAGGGCCGCCGCCGGGCCGAGGCTGCCAGCTATCCCAATGCGCTGGACTGGGTGGTCGGCGACGCGATGAAGCTGCCGTTTGAGGCGAACAGCTTTGATGTTTACACGATATCCTTCGGGATCAGGAATGTAACCCGCAAGGACGAGGCGCTGGCCGAAGCCTACCGCGTGCTGCGCCCCGGCGGGCGGCTGATGGTGCTGGAGTTCAGCCAGTTGCCCAATCAGGGGCTGCAAAAGCTGTATGACCTGTATTCGTTCAATGTCATCCCGCCCATGGGCAAGCTTTTGGCCAATGACAGCGACAGCTACCAGTATCTGGTGGAATCGATCCGCAACTTCCCCGATCAGGACACATTCGCTGACATGATCCGCTCGGCAGGCTTTGATCAGGTGGCCTATCGCAACCTGTCCATGGGCATCGCTGCCCTGCATTCGGGGTGGAAAATCTAGGTGCGCGGACCACACAACATCTGGCGGTTGATCCGCACCGGGGCAACGTTCGAACGAACCGGCGCGATGAAGATCGCGCTGGAGGCGATGGGCGCACCAAACAGCGTGCGCGTAGCGGCGCGCATTCTGGGCTGGCCGTTTTCCTGGCTGGGGCTGAAAGGCGACCCGAACCTGAAACCGATCAGCCGCGCGCTGACCGCGCTGGGCCCGGCCTACATCAAATTTGGTCAGGTCATGTCAACGCGTCCCGATGTTGTCGGGAACGAACTGGCCGATGAGCTGAAGATCCTGCAGGACAGCCTGCCTGCCTTTGATATGAAAGACGCCAAGGCAGAGGTAGAGCGGGAGTTGGGCGCACTGGTTGACCATTGGTTCTCAAGTTTTTCCGACCCCGTTGCCGCCGCGTCACTGGCGCAGGTTCATAAGGCAACGGTGCGCGATAGCGGGCGCACGGTCGCGGTCAAGGTCCTGCGACCGGGTGTTGAGCGGGCGTTTATGCGCGATGTGGATGCGTTCTACTTCGCCGCCCGAATGATCGAATTTCTGTCGCCATCCTCGCGCCGGTTGCGGCCCATTGCGGTGATCGAACATTTCGAAACCATCGTCGAGGGAGAACTTGACCTGAGGATGGAGGCCGCTGCCGCCGCCGAATTCCGCGCCAATACCGAAACGGACGAGCGGTTCCGCGTCCCCGAGGTTATCTGGCCCCTGTCCGGGCGCCGGGTCATGACGCTGGAATGGGCGGAAGGACACTCGTTCTCGGACACTGGCAGTCTGAAAGCGCGGGGCGTTGATCTGGTCGCGCTGTCCGAGCATGTGATCGAGATATTCCTGAAGGTCGCGCTGCGCGACGGATTTTTCCATGCCGACATGCATCAGGGCAACCTCAAGCTGGCCCCGAATGGCGATCTGATCGCGCTGGATTTCGGGATTATGGGCCGGATAGATGCCTATACCCGCCGCGTCTATGCCGAGATCCTGATCGGCTTTCTGCGGCGTGATTATACGCGCGTTGCCGCTGTGCATTTTGAGGCTGGCTATGTCCCGGCGGATCGCGACAGGGCGGCCTTTGCGCAGGCGCTGCGGTCGGTGGGAGAGCCGATCTTTGGTCAGGATGCGTCCAATATCTCTATGGCGAAACTTCTGGCACATCTCTTTGACGTGACCGAGCGCTTTGGCATGCAAACCCGGACCGAACTGATCCTGCTGCAGCGAACCATGGTGGTGGTCGAAGGCGTGGCGCGATCCTTGAATCCCGAAATAAACATGTGGGAAACCGCCAAACCAATCGTCGAGGCTTATATCCGCGACAACCTTGGCCCCAAGGCCATGCTGCGCGATCTGACCCGGACGGTTGCCGTGCTATCCCGCTTTGGCCCGTTGCTGCCCGAAATGGCCGAAACTGCTCTGGTCAAGGCCAATGCCCCGCAGGACGCAGATCGCAGTTTTGGCGCGCGTCTGCCATGGTGGGGGTGGCTGACCGCAGGTGCCGCGCTGGCGGCTGGGGCGCTGGCGTTATTGGGGTAGGGTCATGACGAAGGTTAAAATCTGCTGCATTCAATCTATGGCCGAGGCTCAACTTGCGCTTAGCGCGGGTGCTGATGCGCTGGGCCTTGTCGGGAACATGCCTTCTGGGCCAGGACCGATCCCCGATGCGAGGATTGCAGAGATTGCCGCTGGGGTTGATGCCCTGACGGTGCTGCTGACCTCCGAAGTTCAGGCCGATGACATCATCGCCCATATGACCCGCTGCCCGACCCGCGCTATACAATTGGTCGATCGTGTGCCTGATCGCGACATCGCGGCGATCCGGGCCGCCTTTCCTGACCGTCAGATCATCCAGGCCATCCATGTGAACGGCCCTTCGGCCCGCGAACAGGCGGCCGAGGCTGCCAGGGTTGTCGACATGTTGCTGCTGGACAGCGGCTCGCCCCATAAAGAGGTCAAGGAACTGGGTGGAACCGGCCAGACCCATGACTGGCGTATCAGCGCAGAGATCGTGCGCGAAAGTGCTGTGCCGGTCTGGCTTGCAGGTGGCTTGCGCCCCGACAATGTGGCCGAGGCGATCCGGCAGGTAAGGCCCCATGGCGTGGATGTCTGTTCGGGCTTGCATCCGGATCATGATCTGGATGCGGACCTTCTGGCGCTGTTCATGGCGGCAATACGCAGCGCATGACGCCGGACTTTTCCCTTGAAGCAGATTGTCCGACACCCGTTTGCGGAATAGATGAGGTCGGGCGCGGCCCGTGGGCCGGGCCGGTGACAGCGGCGGCTGTCATTCTTGACCCGGCGCAGGTGCCGGCGGGCCTAAACGATTCAAAAAAGCTAAGCGCGACCCGGCGCGAGGCGTTGTTTTCAGAGATCATGGCGGTGGCGCAGGTCGGACTTGGCGAAGCATCCGTGCAGGAAATCGACCAGATCAATATCCTGCAGGCTACCTATCTGGCGATGCGCCGGGCGATTGAGGCTTTGCCGCACCCGCCCGCATTTGCGCTGATCGACGGCAACCGCCTGCCATCTGGTCTGCCTTGCCCGGCGCAAACCGTGATCAAGGGCGACAGCAAATCAGTTTCCATTGCGGCGGCGTCTATCGTCGCAAAGGTCACACGTGATCGACAAATGGTTGCATTATCGCAACAATTCCCCGGCTATGGCTGGGAAACCAATGCCGGATATGGGGTGAAGGCGCATGCAGAGGCTCTGGAAAGCCTAGGGGTAACCCCACACCATAGACGTTCGTTCAAACCTATCCACAAGATATTGTGCGGCTAAAATTTCCTAAGCTCTTGATTCAAAAAGAATTTGACGGGGACTCCGCGATGACTCATTTTGGGGCCAACAAACAAGAATACCGTTGGCAGGCAAATGAGTGTGAAAGACAAAAACCGTTCGAAGCGGGTTCTCCCGCTCGACCAGATTCTCGCAGGCGACTGTGTGGAGGTGATGAACTCCCTTCCCGCAGAAAGCGTCGATCTGATCTTTGCGGACCCGCCCTACAACCTGCAGCTGAAGGGTGATCTGCATCGGCCCGACAGCTCCAAGGTTGATGCCGTGGATGATGCATGGGACCAGTTCGCATCTTTCAAGGCCTATGACGATTTCACCCGGGCCTGGCTGAAAGCCGCCCGCCGCATTCTGAAAAAGGACGGCGCGATCTGGGTAATTGGTTCATATCACAACATTTTCCGCGTTGGCGCATCCCTGCAAGATGCCGGGTTCTGGATCCTGAACGACGTGATCTGGCGCAAGACGAACCCAATGCCGAATTTCCGCGGCAAGCGTCTGACAAATGCGCATGAAACGATGATCTGGGCCGGAAAATCTGACGCGTCCAAATACACATTCAACTATGAGGCGCTGAAAGAGCTGAACGAAGGTGTTCAGATGCGCTCTGACTGGATGTTGCCTATTTGTAACGGTGGCGAGCGTCTGAAAGACAAGAACGGCGACAAAGCCCACCCGACGCAAAAGCCCGAGGCATTGCTGCACCGCGTGCTGGTCGGCAGCTCCAAGCCCGGCGATGTGATCCTTGACCCGTTCTTCGGCTCTGGCACCACCGGTGCGGTCGCCAAGCGTCTGGGCCGCCACTACATCGGCATCGAGCGCGAGGAAAAATACCGCGAGGTTGCCGAAAGCCGTATCGCCGATATCCGCACCCTGGATCGCGCCTCGCTTGAGGTGACGACCCCGAAACGCGCAGAGCCGCGTATTCCCTTCGGCCAGCTGGTCGAACGCGGGCTGCTCGCCCCGGGAGAGGTTTTGCATTCACAGCATGGCTGCACCGCCAAGGTTCGCGCCGATGGCACATTGGTTGCCGAAGGCACCAAAGGGTCCATCCATCAGGTCGGAGCTGCGTTGGAGGGCGCACCGTCCTGCAATGGGTGGACCTACTGGTGGTTCAAGCGCGACGGCAAGTCGATCCCGATCGACATACTGCGCCAGCAGCTGAGAGCCGAACTTAAAGAGTAATTCATCGTTTACCGCCGGTGCCTGTTGGCATCCACCTTACCCCCGCTTGGTTCCCCCAACCAGCGGGGTTTTTTTGTGTAGGAAGGTCAATTCTAAGCCCAAATTGACGAGCTATATTTGCCATTTTATTGTCGTTGGATATCTTGCGAGGTGTTGCCGTTGAACGACTTTGCGTCAGAAATTGATGCTGTAAACTGGTCAGAGTTTCGCACGGCCTATGGTGCAGCGGATAACGTCCCCTTCTTGCTTGAACATCTTGCTGGTGCAGACCCCAAGAAATCGGCCGACGCAACGCATGAGCTTTGGTGTGGATTATGCCATCAACATGCATACGTATCGTCCGCAGCGCTGCCGAGTTATCCTATTTTGGTGAAGATTTTGCGTTCGGCAAACCCAGAGCTCGGGACCGAAATCTTGGATATTTTGTGGGGGTTTGCAAAGTGTACCGCCCCACGATTTGGCAGCAATCCTGCTCAAAGATCCGATTGGATGGTGGAGCTACACAATAAAATGGTCGCAGACATAGAAGTTTACGTGGCATTGGCCGCCTCTAAGAACGAGGACAGCAGCGAATTCGCAGGTTTGATTGCCGAAGAACTCAACAAGTCCTGATAGCCTTCTCAGCCTGAACGGCCGCATATGCGACATTTGAGACTGCCGTCTTAACCACACCAATCAAATTGTATCGTCACCCTTTGATACCTTCCCAGAGCCACCTTACTCGGCAAAAGAAATCCTGGCTTTGCAGGCTGTTGTTCCTTGCTTCGGCCTCGAATTCCTGCGGCAATTCTTTCTGGCGGCTGGTCAGGTGACCCGGGTGCGCGGTCAGCGCGGCATTGGCGTGGTGCCCTTGTTATACGGGCCCCAATCATCGATCCCTGGGTAGTGCCGCGCGCGCCAGCGGTCGACGCGAGGGTTCATGCGTTTGCGCCAATAGGGCGGCATCAAGGCCCAAAGGGACATCAACGGGTAGCCGTGGGGCAGTTGGGGTGCATCGTTCTTGTGATAGGTTTGCAGAACGGGAAACCGGCGGCTTGGGCGATAATGGTGGTCAGAGTGGCGCTGCAGGTTGATCAGCAGGAAATTGGTGATCTTGTGGTCAGCATTCCAGGAATGGTGCGGCTTGACCAATTCGTACTTGCCATCGCCCAGATGCTTTCGCGTCAGGCCGTAATGCTCCACGTAGTTCACCAGTTCCAGATAGACGATGGCCACCGCCGCCTGCCCGATCCACAGCATCAGGCCCGGCCAGCCACCAAACAGCAATGCAGCGGTAACAAAGCCCAGCGCGCCAAACCCATAGCGCCAGAACGGGTTCGCACTATGCCAGATCGGGCGACCACGGGCGGCCAGGCGTTCCCGTTCAACCCGGAAGGCCGATGTCAGCTGCCCGGGCACACAGCGGGCGAGAAAGCGGTAAAATCCTTCGTTATACCGTGCGGTCACCGCATCTTTGGGCGTGCCGACATAGCGGTGGTGGATATAGACATGCTCGGACCGGAAATGGCCATAGGCGGTTGAAATCAGCAGGACCTCGCCCAGAAACCGCTCCAACCTGCCGCGTTGGTGGACCAGTTCATGCGCGTAGTTAATGCCGATAGGGCCTGTGATCATGCCGACAACAACGGCAAGGGCCGCAATCTCCCAGCCGGCCAGATGGCCATGCCCTGCTGCCCATATCGCGCCGATAAGCACGCCAACCTGAATTGGGGCCCAGATCAGGGTAATCAGACGGTACCAGAACAGCTGATCATCCTCGGTCGCGGGGTCCATCCCGTCTTCTTCATGGGGGACCACGGTGTCGATCAGGGTGATCAAGGGATACGCAACAATCGGCACCAGCAACAGGTACCATCCGCCATAAGCCGCAGCCAGCGCGACCAGTGGCACCAGCAGCAGCGAAATCCAGAAGGGCAGCGCGCGGCTGATGCTGGGGGTAAGTTTGTAGAGTGTGTTTTCGGGCATTTGAAGCTCCGCTCAATCGGCGGTTACAGAAGAGTGTAGACCCTTCATCCCGGCGAGGAAAGCCTTGCGCATCACCGTGGGCAGATCGGCGGGGTCCGGGTTCTGATAAAACGTGCCGCGGTCAGGTTGAACGGCGCTATCGCTCTGTGTCAGCCAAAGATCAAGGATCAGGTGAAAATGGGTGAAGGTATGGCGCACCGCCTGCGGCAGGATCTGCCAGTCTGCGCGTATCGGTGGCGCAGCCGCGGGATCGTCAGACCAGTCGGTTCCGGGCAGGCCGAGCATTCCGCCCAGCAGGCCGGTTTCGGGACGGGTTTCCAACAGCACAGCGCCATCCGAACGCTGCACGAAATAAGCAATACCCCGCCGCACCGGCTTGGCCTTTTTCGGCGCTTTGCGTGGCAGTTCGGCTGCGTTTCCGACAGCGCGTGCCTTGCATGGGTCGCGCAGGCAGCAGATGCCGCAGGCCGGATTGCGCGGCGTGCAGATCGTCGCGCCTAGGTCCATCAATGCCTGTGCATGATCACCGGGCCGCTGATCCGGGGTCAGCGAGGCCGCGTGGTCACGCAGGCAAGGTTTGGCGGCCGGAAGGGGTGTATCCAAAGCGAATAGTCGCGCCATGACCCGTTCGATATTGCCATCCATCACAACGGCCGGCCTGTCAAAAGCGATGGCCGCAATGGCAGCCGCCGTGTAGGGGCCGATGCCGGGTAGGGTCAAAAGTGCCTCTTCGGTATCGGGAAAGGCGCCGCCATACGCCTCTGTCACCACGCGGGCACATTTCAGAAGGTTGCGGGCGCGGGCGTAATAGCCCAGCCCAGCCCAGGCTGCCATGACGTCAGCATCCTCAGCTGCAGCCAGATCCCGGACGGTCGGCCAGCGTGTGGTGAAGGTCTCAAAGTAACTTTTGACCGCCGCAACTGTAGTTTGTTGTAACATCACCTCGGACAGCCAGATGAGATATGGGTCCGGTTTGATGTCAGTGCCCGGCGGCACACGCCAAGGCAGAACACGGGCATGCGCATCATACCAGGTCAGCAGATCATCGCCGATTTTTGCCGTCTCACACAAGATTTATACATCTACCTGCGTTTGGGGCTGGCAGCGCCCGTTTGTAAAGGTATGTTCAGGGACATGGCGCAGATGACCGAAAAATCCAAGCGGCATTCGACCGCATCCCGGCGCAAAGGTTTTACGCAAACCGGCGCACTGGTGGCGACAGGCATTCGTAGCGTGGCCGAAAAGCGGGGCTTTGCGCAGACCCGGATGCTGACCCATTGGGCTGAGGTTGCTGGTCCAGAGGTTGCGGCCATCGCCACCCCGGTCAAGGTCAGCTACCGACAGGAGGGGCTGGGCGCCACGCTGACCCTGGCCTGTGCCGGATCGCGCGCGCCAGAGCTAAGCCTGCAACTTGAGGTGATCCGCGAACGGGTCAATGCCTGCTATGGCTACAACGCAATTTCGCGCATCCGGCTGACCCATGATGCCGCGCTTGCACCCTCGCCGGGGCTGGCCGAAGCGCCCGCACCGTTTCGCCCTGCGCCCAAACCCGTGCCCGAAGTCGCCGGTATCCGCGATGGCGGCTTGCGCGATGCATTGGAACAGCTATCAACCAACCTGCAATCCCGGGCGAAGCCCGCGGCCAGTAAGGAATCCTGACATGACATACCGATCTTTCACACGCCGTCAGGCGCTTTGGACAGCTGCAGCCGCCGGTCTTGCTGCCAGCAGCGGCAGCGCGGTCTTTGCGCAGTCGCGCGAGGCTGTGGATATGGTCAAGGGGAACGCGGATGCGCCCGTGACGGTTGTGGAATACGCCTCTTTCACCTGTCCGCATTGCCGGACATTCCATACGCAAACCTTCCCAAAAATCCGGGAGAACTTTATCGAAACTGGTAAGGTGAAGTTTATCCTGCGCGAGGTTTATTTTGATCGGTTCGGTCTATGGGCCGGTATGATCGCCCGTTGCGCCGGGCCAGAGCGGTATTTCGGTGTCGTCGATATGATCTTCGACAAACAGGCAGAGTGGTTGTCTGGCGGCGACCCGTCTGTGATCGTCGAGAACCTTAAGAGCCTGGGCCGGCAGGCAGGTCTGACCAATGCCGAGATGGATGCCTGCCTGCAGGATGAAGATTTTGCCAAAGCGCTGGTGGAGGCCTACCAGAAGAACGCAACCGCAGATCAGATCGAGGCGACACCGACCTTGCTGATCAATGGCGAAAAGCAGCCAAACCTGCCCTATGGGCAGTTGGAAACATTGCTGAACGCAGCCCTAAGCGCCTCTGACGCTGCACCCGATAACTAAGGGTGTAGGGTGGGTTTTAACCCACCCTACCAGACGCGATACGGCTGAGGTGATGGTCTAGCTTTTCAGGGTTATTCAGTTCCAGCCGCACCGGGAAAGGCAAAATGCCGGACCGTTGATCGGCCGGAAGCCGCACAAGATCCTTTTCGGTCGTAACCAGTTGTGCCTTGGCCTCCGTAGCCTCCCGTCGAAGGCGGTCCATGATCCGCCGGTCATAGGCTGCATGATCAGCAAAACTACGCGTGGCAGCAATATCGGCGCCAGTGGCAGCAAGCGTCGCAAAGAACTTTTCCGGTCGACCGATCCCAGCAAAGGCGAATAGCCGCAGCGCGGTCCAGTCCATCCCCGTAGAAAGCGGGCGCAATTGGCCCGTGATCAGCTCTTTCTGTCCAAGCTGCGGCCAATCCGACAAAAGCTTCTTTGCTGCCTGATCAGGTCCCACGGCCACAACGAGATCGGCACGCTTCAGCCCTTCAGACACAGGTTCACGCAACGGGCCAGCCGGGATCACGCACCCGTTGCCGAAACCGGCTTCGGCATCGACCACCAAGATCGACAGATCCTTCACCAGACCCGGGTTCTGAAACCCATCATCCATCACCAACAGATCGGCCCCGGCCTCGCGCGCTGCCTCAGCCCCGGCAACGCGGTCCCGTGACACCCAAACCGGCGCATAATTGGCCAATAGCAGAGGCTCATCTCCCACATGCGCTGCGTCATGCTGCTGCGGATCGACCCTGAGTGGCCCGACCGCCTTTCCACCATAGCCCCGGCTTAGAATATGTACGTTTTGGCCCGATGCCTGCAGCCGCTGCACAAGCTCACACACCAAAGGGGTCTTGCCGGTGCCACCTGCCGTCAGGTTGCCGACACAGATCACCTTCAGGCCCGCAACTCGCGTACTCTGTCCCGACACGCGCCGACGTGTGGCCATTGCCCAAACAGCACTAAGCGGGCTTAGGCAGCGGGCTGCAATACCCGGCTGATCGGGTGGGTTCTGCCAGAATTTCGGTGCCTGCATCACGATCGGGATGCGGGCAGATGGGTCTCGATAAGCTCGCAGATCGTGTTCACCAGAACCGCCCCTTCGGATGCGACCTGCCAGGCAGCCCTTGCTAATGCCGCCGCCCGGTCCGGGGCAAGCGTCTCGATCAGATGCACACCCAGATCGGCCGTGGTGGCAACATTCACCGCCGCGCCAGCCGCATCAAAACGCTCATACGCCCCGGCAAAGTTGCTGATATAGGGGCCATGCAAGATCGCCGATCCCAGATGCGCCGGTTCAAACGGATTATGCCCCCCGACATCCACAAGCGACCCCCCGACGAAACTGACCGGGCACAACCGATACCAAAGCCCCAATTCGCCCAGCGTGTCGGCCAGATAAATCTCTGTGTCACGCGCCAGCGGCTCTTCGGCGCTGCGCACCGCCATACGCCAGCCTTCGGTGCGCAGCTTTTCAGCAATACCGGGACCACGATGCGGGTGCCGGGGCACCAGAACCAGAACCAGCCCATGCAAAGAGCGTTGGGCACGCTCATGCGCCAGAGCGACAGCAACCTCTTCGCCCTCATGGGTCGATGCTGCAAGCCAGCAGGGGCGCCCGGCCAGATCTTTGGTGATCTCTTTCAGCGCAGCATCATCATAAGGCAGCGCCGATGCGGTATCTTTCAACGACCCTGTCACCTCGATCCGGTCCGTCGGCATACCAAGGGACCGGAAGCGGTCGGCTTGTGTGGCATCCTGTGCCATGATCAACTTAAAGCGCTGTAGCAAGGCAGACGCCATCCCGCGCACCTTGCGCATGCGGCGGGCCGAGCTTTCGGACATGCGGGCGTTGATCAGAAACATCGGGCAGTCGCGCGCATGGGTCTCGGTGATCAGCCGGGGCCACAACTCGCTTTCTGTCCAGATTGCGACGTCAGGCTTCCAGTGATCCAGAAACCGGGACACCGCAGCTGCGGTATCGACCGGTGCAAACTGGTGCAGCGCCCGCTCTGGCAAGCGCTCTCCCATTAGTTCGGCCGAGGTAACCGTGCCGGTTGTCAGCAGGATATGCGCCTGCGGCTGCCGATCCAGCAAAGCGGTGATCAGATCCAACAAAGAGACCGATTCCCCGACACTGGCCGCATGCATCCAGATCAACGGGCCGTCCGGGCGTGGCAACAAGCCCTCGCCCAGTTTTTCGCGCCAGCGCTCCGGGTCTTCCTTGCCCTGATCCAGTCGCCGCTTCAACACATGCTCAACCGGACGCCGGGCCAGCCGGGTCAGACCGAGATATGTGTTCAGAAGCAGCGACTTGCGCATCTAGTGCAACGCGCGATCAGGCAGGGGTATCGGCGCTGCTGTCAGGCTGTTCTTCGTCCATCAGCCGATGCAGATGAGCGATGAAATAACGCATATGCGCATTGTCGACGGTCCGCTGTGCCGCACCTTTCCAGGCGTGATACGCCTCTTCGTAGTTCGGGAATACACCGACCATGTCGATTTCGCCGCAATCGCGAAACTCGGTGGATTGCGGTTCTGTCAGTTCGCCGCCATAGACGAAATGCAAAAGTTGGGACATCGGAAACTGGCCTCCGGGTTCAGCTGGGTTTGCCTGAGCCTTACCAGTTCGCCGTGCGGGGTCAAGCCAACGGGCGACTAAGCCGCTGCATCAGCGCTTTATGCAAGCTGGGACCTGCGGTCAGAATACCGGGCTGCCGGGTATCGACAGGGGTATAGTGTGGCACCTTTCCCAATGATGTGGTGATCTTAGCACCCGCCTCGCGGCAGATAAGATCACCAGCGGCGATATCCCAATCCCAGGCCGGATGCAGGGTCAGCGCGGCATCAAAGCGCCCCTCGGCGACCAGACAAAGCCTATACGCCAGCGAGGGGCGAAAATGCCGGGTCAGTGGCGGCACGCCGCCCGGCCAGAGATCAGGTTTCAGGCTGGCCTTGTTACAGACCACGGTCGCATCCGCTTCCACCTCGGCCTGACTGACGGTGATCGGTGCACCATTTTTTGTCGCACCACCGCCAAGCGATGCCGCGTAGGTTCGCCCGGCCGCAGGCATATGGACGACAGCGGCAACCGGGATACCATCCTCCACCACCGCCAGCGCATGCGCGAAGCTTTTCTCGCCATTGATATAGGCACGTGTGCCGTCAATCGGATCAATGACAAAACTACGGCGGGTGGTGGCACGGTCCGGCCCGGCGGTGCTTTCCTCCGACAACCAGCCATAATCCGGGCGAGCCTCACGCAAGATTTCGCGCAATGCCGCATCTACGGCCAGATCGGCATTGGTCACCGGACCCTGATTGTCACCTTTGTCGCGGATATCCAAATCCGTCCGGAAATGCCGCATGGCGATTTCGCCTGCCACCTCTGCAGCTTGCGCCAGAAGGTCGAGATCAGGTTCCTGCAATGGTCATACCTTCGACCAGCAGACTGGGCACCACACGGGACAAATGCTGGCGCGCGTCATTTGCAGGCGTCAGCGCCATCAGCATTTGGCGCAGGTTACCCGCGATGGTACATTCATTCACCGGTTCGGCGATTTCACCGTTGCGCACCCAAAAGCCAGAGGCACCTCTGGAATAATCCCCGGTATTCGGGTTGACCGTGCTGCCCATCAGCGAGGTCACCAGCAGCCCTTCCCCCATGTCTGCAATCAGACCAGCGCGATCTTTCTCGCCCGCTGTCAGTGCCAGATTGCTCAGGCCCGGCGACGGCGGAGCGGACAACCCACGTGTCGCGTCCCCTGTACTTTGCAGACCCAGTTTGCGGGCATTTGCCAGATCCAGCGTCCAGCCGGTCAGCACGCCTGCATCAACCACGGCGCGGCTAGCAGCCGGCAACCCCTCCCCGTCAAAGGGACGAGAACCTGAGACGCGCGGGCGCAATGGATCAGCGATCAAGCTAAGACCATCAGGCAGCACCTGCTCGCCCAGCGCATCCTTCAGCCAACTGGTCCCACGCGCAATCGCCGCGCCATTGATCGCAGAGACCAGATGCCCGATCAGGCTTGTGGAGATGCGCTCATCGAACAGCACAGGATAGGCCCCGGTGGGGGGTTGCGTGGCCCCTGCACGTGCCAAAGTCCGTTCTGCCGCCAGCGTGCCGATTGCCTCGGGGCTGGGCAGATCGGCGGCATGGATGCGCGCCTCATGCGCATAATCCCGCTCCATCCCCAGACCTTCGCCGGTGATGGGCATGCAATAGATCGCCATGTTGCTGCGTGCATAGCTTTCGGAAAATCCATTAGTCGCAGCCAGATGCAACCGCTGGCGCGAGGCGTCCGCCCCAGCGCTGCTGACCTGCGAAATACCCCTCTTGGCCAGCGCCGCCGCCTCCGCCCGGCGGGCTGCATCAGCCAGCGCATCAGGCGTGGGCAACGGGGCGGCATCGCCAAGATCAAGTGCTGCGACATCGACATCGCGGGCCAGTTGATCCGGGTCTGCCAAGCCGCAAGACGCATCTTCGGGCGCTTCGCGTGCCATGGCCACGGCACGCTCAGCCATCGCCTCAATCGCCGCGCTGCGCGTGTCCGAAACCGAAACACACGCCTGCCGCTGCCCGATCAGCACCCGCAAGCCGATTTCTACACCCTCGGTCCGCTCTGCCAGTTCCAAAGCGCCGTTGCGGACCTCCATCGAAATGCCGTCACCATCCAGACACAACACATCCGCGGCATCCGCCCCAGCTTGCCTTGCGGCGCTCAGCGCCTGATCTGCGAGTTTGGCCAGATCCCGTACCATGGTCAAAACGCGTTCAGAACGCCGTGGCCAATCAGCCCAACAGCAGCAACAAGGATCACAAGATAGGTCAGCAGCGTCCCCCAGAAGCGCTGCCAGCGCGGGGCGTCATCCGCGCAAAAATGCAAAGCATGCAAAAGTCGCGCAACTACCAGTATTGCACCCAAGGGATGCAACACCCAGACAGGTGTGCCCAACAACGCCATCAGAGTCAGAAAAACCAGCGCCAGCGGCACCGTTTCAACAAAGTTGGCATGGCCCCGCATTGCCCGAACTATCAAAGGGTTGCCGCCATCACCCATGAAAATCTTCAGTTCTTTCCGTTTGCGAACCACATGCATAAACAGCTAGATCAGGATCAACCCG
Organism: Halovulum sp. GXIMD14793; assembly: GCF_054457435.1. Lineage (NCBI taxonomy): Bacteria > Pseudomonadati > Pseudomonadota > Alphaproteobacteria > Rhodobacterales > Paracoccaceae > Halovulum > Halovulum sp. GXIMD14793. The sequence goes on from NZ_JBTLNE010000009.1 coordinate 28,156, forward strand.
CTCAGACCCGCATAGATGCCAACCGCATATAGACCTTTTAGCGCTTCCATTTGATGCCCTCAGATATTGTCTTCACCCGCCATGTCCTCAACCTGTTCCGGGCTGATCGGGATGCCCTCGATCTCGCACACACTGGCGGTCAGCGCAGCGCTGAACACCTGGCCTTTCTCTGGCTCTGTCAAACGGAAAAGCTGATAACGCACTGTATTGTCATGCACCGGGCCTTCGACCCGAAGGGTGCCGCGCAAACGCTCCAGATAGACAAACCCACGCTCCTGCGCCCAGCCCGCCGCAACACAGGCGGCAAACCGGTTGGCGTCGATTTTCCGCGTCGCGTTGCGCATGACCACGCTGACCTCCAACACCTCAGGCTTCGTACGATCCACACGTGCGGCCGTATAGGATAAAGGATCACCGGTATCGGATACCGCAAAACCTCCATCGCACCCACACAGGGTCAGAAGGGCCGGGACGGCAAGACGCTGCAAAAACTGCATTTTCTCCCCACTGCTCGTTTGGGCGTAGCCTACTGTGCGACAAGCGCGGCTTCAATCGCGGAAAACACCTTGTCGGACGCAATTATATCAAATATTCATGAATTATGGATGAGTCAGACGCCCTGCAGGCCTTCGCCGCCCTTGCCCAACCCACTCGGCTGGATGTGTTCCGATTGCTGGTGACCGCTGGCGACACCGGCCTTCTGTCGGGCGAGATTGGCGCGAAGCTGGATGTGCGCCAGAACACCATGTCCGCCAATTTGACCCTGCTGCTGAATGCCGGACTGGTCCGCAACCAGCGCGAGGGGCGGTCCGTCCGCTATTTCGCCGATTTTGACGGTATCGCGGGGCTGCTGGCTTTTCTGATGGAAGATTGCGGCGGCGGTGACCACGCCCGCTGTCAGCCCGTAATAGACGCTGTGACCTGCAAGGGGGAATTATGAACGCACTGTTTCTCTGTACCGGCAATTCCGCCCGGTCCATCCTGGGCGAGGGGCTGCTAAACGACCTTAGCCCGGACTGGACCGCCTATTCCGCCGGATCGCAGCCCACCGGGATGCCCAATCCGCTCGCCCTGCAAACCCTATCGGACCATGGTCATGGCACGGAATTCGCCCGCTCCAAAAGCTGGGAAGAATTCGCCGGGCCAGATGCGCCAAAAATGGATCTGATCTTCACCGTCTGCGATTCGGCCGCTGCAGAAACCTGTCCGGTCTGGCCCGGCCACCCGGCCACGGCCCATTGGGGCATTCCCGACCCGGCCGCCGCAACGGGAACCGAGGACGAGCGCCGCGCCGCCTTCGAAACCGCCTATCAGCGTATGCGCCAACGCATTGTTGTCTTTCTAGCCCTGCCGCCGGGCAGCATTGCTGACCAGCTTCCCGCTATTCGCGCCATCGGACAACAAGATGACCTTTGATTTACCCCGCCGCCTGACGGCAGAGGCACTTGGCACGCTTATCCTCGTTGCCACTGTCGTCGGCTCCGGCATCATGGCCGACCGCCTGACCGAAGACACAGCGCTGGCCCTCATAGGCAACACCCTGCCGACCGGGGCCATTCTGGTGGTACTGATCACCATTCTGGGACCAATCTCGGGCGCGCATTTCAATCCGGCAGTGACATTGGCCTTCATGATCCGCGGTGAAATCCCTCTGCGCGAGGCGGTACCTTTTGCTGCCGCCCAGATCACAGGCGGCATTGCCGGGTCCCTGCTGGCCCACGCCATGTTCGAACTGCCAATCCTGCAAGCCTCACTCACAGAACGCACCGGCAGCGCCCAATGGCTGGCCGAGCTTGTCGCAACCTTCGGCCTTGTCGGCACAATTCTGGCTGGTATCCGCTTCCGACTGGACGCCGTCCCGTGGCTCGTCGGCCTCTATATCACCGCCGCTTACTGGTTCACCGCCTCTACCTCTTTTGCGAACCCGGCGGTCACCATCGCCCGCGCCTTCACCGATACATTCGCCGGCATCCGCCCCATCGACACACCGGGCTTTATCGCGGCTCAGCTGATTGGCGCTGTTCTCGCAGTCCTGCTCTTTGGCTGGTTACTGCGCCCAAATCCGGACCAAAGCTAACCCGCCTTCATTGTTCCAAAAATATCCCCGCCAGCGGCACGGCCCGAAAGGGCCGTTCTTGACTGGACAGCGCGGCCCGTAACCGACAACATCCCGGGCATGACACAACCAAACGGACAACTCGCGCTCCAAACCATCGCGATGCCCGCAGACACCAATGCAAATGGTGATATCTTCGGTGGCTGGCTGATGGCACAAATGGATCTGGGATCCTCGGTTCTTGCCAGATCAAGGGCGTGCGGCAGGGTGGCCACCGTCGCGGTCGAAGCTATGACATTTCACAAACCGGTTCTTGTGGGTGATCTGGTCTCGATCTATGGTCGCCTGATAAAAGAAGGCACAACGTCGATGCATGTCGGCGTAGAGGTCTGGGTCACTCGCCAGCCGGAGAGTATACAGACCAAGGTCACACAAGCCACCTTTGTCTTTGTCGCCGTCGATGAGAACAGCCAGAAGCGCCCCCTTCCGAAGGAGTGAACTGCATGAAACACCTGATTTTCCTATTTATGCTGCTGACCAGCCCTATTGCCGCGCAACAGGTCCCCGGTCTGTACAATGTGACCAATGTTGCCGCTGATGATGTTCTGAACATCCGCGAAAACCCTCGCGCCAGTGCTGGGATCATCGGTGAGCTTGGCCCGTATCAGAATAACGTTGAGGTGGTCGGTCTGTCTGGCGACAAGAAATGGGGATTGGTTAACATAGAAGAACGAAGTGGTTGGGTTGCGATGGCGTTTCTTACGCTGGACGACCGGTTGGAAAGCGGCAGTTATCTGGATAAACCGCTGCGCTGCTTTGGGACCGAACCATTCTGGCAACTGACCGTTCGTGACAATGCGTCGAAACTAGCTTGGCTTGGTGTGGAGGATGAAGAATTCGACATCACGTTCAGTGAAGGACCAGTTAACCGCATGCCGGGCCGGGGTATGATGATCGCACAATCGGGCGGCTCGCGGTTGACCGCCACCGTTATCCCCAACCAGTGCCACGACGGCATGTCTGATCAGACATATGGGTTAAGCATTGATTTGCTCTACGAACAGCCGTCTCAAAGCAAGGTTTTGCAGGGCTGCTGCCAGCTTACACGCTGAGCCTTACGTCACCACTCGCAGGGTCAGATTGATCCGCCCGCCCTGCGCCAGAAGGTCAGAGCGTCCGAAATGAATGCGGTCGATGCCGTGATAGGCCTTGCGCGCCGCGCCGCCCATCACCACCACATCGCCGCTTTCCAGCAGGATCGACTGCGTCTTGCCACCCCGCTCCGGTCCGCCCATCCGAAACGTGGCCGGATCACCAAGGGAGATCGAAACGACCGGACAGGAAAAATCCGCCTCATCCGCATCCTGATGCAGCCCCATCTTTGCCTGCTGGTCATAGAAATTGATCAGGCAGCATTTCGGTTGCCGCAGGCAGTCGGCATAGCTGTTCCATACTTCGCTTATACATTCCGGGATCGGCGGCCAGCCCTGACCATCCGGATGGTGCGGCTGATAGCGATAGCCACCACGATCCGACACCCAACCCAAAGCCCCGGCCGCCGACATCTGCACAGACATCTGCCGACCCCCCGGCGTCTCATAGCGACGCAAAGGAACTGCGCGCACCACCTCTCGGATGTTATCACGCATCTCCTCCTGCACCTTGCGGTCCAGGCAGCCTTTCAGGATTCGAAACCCCAAAACTCTGATCTCTTGCATAACGCACCCCTCCCGCAAAACAGTTGAGCGGGGTTGGCCGCCTATGGCAAGGTTGAACCACATCGCCAGATCCAGCGGCGCAGGCTTGCACAATTTGTCGCCCCGACAAATATCTGGAGCGAGCCCAGATTGACGTTCACGATGATTTTCTCCATTAGCCCGTGCAACAGAGTTTGTTCCCGCAGGTAACCTCGAGAGCGCGTCGATATGGATTCAAAGCACTTAGTTCTGGCCGGAGACTCAGTTTTTGATAACGACGGTTACGTTTTGGGCGAAGCTGGCGTTCTTGAACAATTGCGCTGTACTCTTCCTGCAGCCTGCTCGGCATCCAAAGTCGCAGTCGATGGTGACTGTATTAAGCATGTTAAAGACCAAATCACCGACTTACCTTCGAACGCAACCGACCTAATCGTGAGCGTTGGTGGAAACGACGCGCGTTTCCATTCTGCGCTTCTCTCGAAAGTAAATCACGCCAATGACTTAGGCACAGTTTTGTCCACTCCATTGGCGGAATTCGCGTCGGACTATAGGCTTATGCTCGATGCCGCGAAGGCCACCGGTCTGAAGGTACATGTTTGCACAATCTACACTGCGATACCGTTCGAAGACCCCAGATGGCGACAGTATGCGCCGCTCGCTATCGGTAAGTTCAATAAAGTCATCGTTGCAAAAGCAAGTGTTCATGGAATCCCGGTGCTTCACTTGCAGGAAGTATGCACTGAGACCAGCGACTTCTCGTCGGTATCGCCAATCGAGCCATCTAACCAAGGCGGGCAAAAGATCGTGAATCACATTGTTGAAATGGTCTTATAGAAAAGGTCTGTTTTGTCCTGCGCCCCGAACCTTCGCTCAGGGACCGTGGGTGGCCGTTCTGCCATTCGATCTTGTTTGGACTGATCGGCATCGTGATGAGAAGCCCTTTAATATTTCTTTGTCGGCGCCAAGGGCTTAGTCTGCCCATATGATCCGTGTTCTGAACAGCATCCTGTTGACGATTCTGGCTGGCATCGGCCTGTGGTGGGTATTGCAGGATGAACTGGCGCAGGCTGACCGCAAGATTCTGTTTGTTGGAAACTCGTTTCTGTTTGTCGGCGATGTGCCCGCAATGGTCCGGGACATGGCAGGCTCGGCCACGCCGCCGGTGCGGTATCATATCCGCACCATTGCCAAGCCCAACTATACCCTGATGCAGCATGTCACCGAGGGCGAGGTGCAAAAGGAGTTGGCCAGCGGCGTCTGGGACGTGGTGGTTTTGCAGGATCAAAGCGCACAGGCATTTTCCATCGTCGGTCGCCTTAGTCTTGGTCAGGGACTGTCCAAACTGGGAAATGCGGCAAGCTCTGAGGGGGCCGACGTGCTGGTTTTCGCGCATTGGGCACCGGGGTCAGTATCTTTTGCAAATCGTGACCGCGCGGTTGAACGGATCGCCTCCGTCTATGCAGATAAGTCTGCATCTCTGGACGCGCAGGTCGCCCAGGTCGGGCGGCTTTGGCAAATGGGTCTGTCCGAAAACATGCGGCTGTATTCGAATGATGGTCACCATGCTTCGTTTCTGGGTGCTTACGCTGCTGCGGTCGCTGTCTTGCAGGCATTGGGCGATGTCGATCCGGCGCATGTGACATGGCAGCCAGACGGCCTTGATCCGATTGATGCGGCGCGCTTGCGGGCGCTGGCTGCACAGCGCTAAACGAGAAACTGTAAAATTTGCCTGGCCCGGGCGCTTGCAGCCCCCCGGACCGGTCCCTATATACCCCACGAAACCTGCCGGAGACCTCCGGCATTTCTTAGGGATGAGGCCCGGGGGCTGCCCCGCAGACCCGATGCCTCGCAATCGCCGCGAAGAAGGAAGACTGAACATGTCGAAAGTTATTGGAATCGACCTCGGGACCACAAACTCCTGTGTGGCCATCATGGATGGCTCTCAGGCCAAAGTTGTTGAGAACGCCGAGGGTGCACGCACAACACCATCGATTGTTGCCTTTACAGACGATGAGCGTCTGGTCGGCCAGTCCGCCAAACGCCAGGCCGTCACCAACCCGGAAAACACACTTTTTGCCGTTAAGCGCCTGATTGGACGCACGACGAATGACCCGATGGTCGAGAAGGACAAGGGCATGGTGCCCTATAAGATCGTCGATGGCGGCAATGGCGACGCCTGGGTTGAGGCGAAGGGTGAAAAATACTCCCCAAGCCAGATCTCGGCCTTCATTCTGCAGAAGATGAAGGAGACCGCCGAAAGCTATCTGGGTCAGGACATAAATCAGGCTGTGATCACGGTGCCGGCCTATTTTAACGACGCCCAGCGTCAGGCCACCAAGGATGCGGGCAAAATCGCCGGTCTTGAGGTTCTGCGCATCATCAACGAACCGACAGCGGCAGCGCTGGCCTATGGCCTTGATAAGGAAGGCGACAAAACGATTGTCGTCTATGACCTTGGCGGTGGTACTTTCGATATCTCGGTTCTTGAGATTTCCGATGGCCTGTTCGAAGTGAAATCTACCAATGGGGACACGTTCCTGGGTGGTGAAGACTTCGATATGCGGATTGTTGAATATCTGGCGACAGAGTTCAAGAAAGAGCACGGTGTCGACCTGACCAAGGACAAGATGGCGCTGCAGCGGCTGAAAGAAGCTGCCGAGAAAGCCAAGATCGAGCTGTCCTCCTCGACCCAGACCGAAATCAACCAGCCGTTCATCTCGATGGATCCCGAAACCCGTCAGCCGCTGCACCTGGTGCTGAAACTGACCCGGGCCAAACTGGAATCGTTGGTGGGCGACCTGATCGTTCGCTCTATGAAGCCTTGCAAAGAAGCGATGAAAGACGCAGGGATTTCGACCACAGACATCGACGAGGTGGTTCTGGTTGGCGGGATGACCCGCATGCCCAAAGTCATCGAAGAGGTCACCAAGTTCTTTGGCAAAGAGCCACATAAAGGCGTGAACCCGGATGAGGTTGTCGCGATGGGTGCTGCCATTCAGGCCGGTGTTCTGCAAGGCGACGTCAAGGATGTTGTCCTGCTGGACGTGACCCCACTGAGCCTGGGTATTGAAACACGGGGCGGCGTGTTCACCCGTCTGATCGACCGCAACACCACTATCCCGACCAAGAAAAGCCAGATCTTCTCGACCGCCGAAGACAACCAGAGTGCGGTGACCATCCGCGTCTTCCAGGGCGAGCGCGAGCTTGCTGAGGACAACAAGATCCTTGGCCAGTTCAATCTGGAAGGGATTCCGCCCGCACCGATGGGCATGCCACAGATCGAGGTCACCTTTGACATCGACGCCAACGGCATCGTGTCGGTTTCCGCCAAGGACAAAGGCACCGACAAGGAGCAGAAGATCACCATCCAGGCCTCTGGCGGGCTGTCGGATGAGGATATCGACCGTATGGTGCGCGACGCCGAGGAAAACGCCGAAAGCGACAAAGAGAAGAAGGAGCTGGTCGAGGCAAAGAACTCTGCCGAAAGCCTGATCCACGGCACCAAGAAGTCGATGGAAGAGCATGGCGACAAGGTCGACCCGATCACCATCGAAGCCATCGAAATGTCGCTTAAGAACCTCGAAGAAGCTTTGGCAGGCGATGATGCTGGCAAGATCAAGGCCCGCATTCAGGACGTGACAGAATCGTCCATGAAGCTGGGTGAAGCGATCTACAAAGCACAGGCCGATCAAGCCGAAGCGGCAGAAGCAGGCGAGGAACCTTCGCCCGTTGATGACGACATCGTGGACGCCGATTTCGAAGATATCGACGACGACAAGAAACAGGCCTGAGTTTTGGGCATGACGGACCGGCCTGCCCGACGGGCGGGCCGGTCTGCCGTTTACCGGAGGGCTGTGTCACATGGCCAAAGCTGATTATTACGATCTTCTTGGTGTCTCCAGGGACGCCTCGGATGCAGAACTGAAAAAAGCCTTCCGCAAGAAGGCGATGGAACTGCACCCTGACCGCAACAAAGACAACCCCGAGGCCGAAGCCAAGTTCAAGGAAGTGAACGAGGCGTATGACGTCCTGAAGGATGCTGACAAAAAGGCAGCCTATGACCGCTACGGCCATGCAGCGTTTGAGGGCGGCATGGGCGGTGGTGGACAGGGCGGTTTCCGGGGCGGGCCGGACATGGCCTCGGCCTTTTCGGACATTTTCGAGGATCTGTTCGGCAACTTCAGTGGCGGCGGCGGGGGTGGCTCTCGGGGTCGCACGCAGCGTGCCGCACGCGGGGCAGATCTGCGTTACAATCTGCGGGTCACGCTGGAAGAGGCGTTTGAGGGCAAACAAACCACCCTGACTGTCCCAGGCTCGGTCGCATGTGAAGTCTGCAACGGCACCGGTGCCGAAGGCGGCGCACAGCCCCAGACATGTCCGACCTGCGACGGCGCGGGCAAAGTGCGTGCGCAGCAAGGCTTTTTCACCGTTGAACGCACCTGCCCGACCTGTCAGGGCCGTGGCCAGATCATCAAGAACCCCTGCGGTTCCTGTGCGGGCGCGGGACGTATCAAGAAAGACCGCTCTTTGTCAGTCAACGTGCCCGCAGGCGTAGAAACCGGCACGCGCATCCGCCTGGCCGGTGAAGGCGAAGCCGGGGTCTGCGGTGGCCCCCCGGGCGATCTGTACCTGTTCATAGAAGTCGCAGATCACCAGATCTTTGAACGCGACGGACCAAACCTGTTCTGCCGCATCCCGATTTCAATGACCACCGCAGCCATGGGCGGCGATCTGGAAGCTCCGACGCTGGACGGTGGCCGTACACGGGTCAAGGTGCCTGCAGGCGTGCAAACCGGCAAGCAGCTGCGCCTGCGCGGCAAAGGTATGCCCGCCCTGCGCGGCGGTATGGCGGGGGATCTGTATATCGAACTAATGGTCGAAACCCCGGTCAACCTGACCAGCCGCCAAAAGGAATTGCTGCAGGAGTTCGAAGCCGAAGCAAAAAACAACAGCCCGCAAAGCCAGGATTTCTTTTCCAAGGTGAAGTCGTTTTGGGATGGTATGAAGGGATAAAATTGCTATTTACGCTAGCATGGAAAATGCTCCTTCGAAGGAGCAGAAAACATCTGTCTGCAAACGCGCTGATGCGATCAAGCATTTTCGATGTAAGAATCTGATAGCGGTTATCGAAGATCCGGTTGACATCAAAAATATTGGAACAGTCATCAGAAACGTAAACGCACTCGGTGTGGATAAGGCCTATGTTGTTGATCCACGCAAAGCACTGCCTGACGATTGGCAAGATATGCGAGAAAAAAAGTCCTTATCATCTACATCTGTGTCAGCGGTGAAATGGACATTCGTCAAACGGTTTAACAGTTCTGAAGAATGCATGGATCATCTTGAAAAGAATGGCTTTATATCGGTGGTGACCTCTCCGCATGTAAAAGGAAAAAGAACGTTTATCTTCACGAAGGTGATTTTACTCAACATACAAAACTTGCTGTTTGGTTTGGAAATGAAAAGCGAGGGATTAAAGCGTTTCGGGATAAACCTGAGACAAAAGATTATCCTGAAACGCAGTGATAAGCCTATATGGTGTACGCGTTTCGATTTTATGTGATGTCTCAAGGTAAACTCGAAACGCTTTAATACTACGTAACTTACCTGGTCAGATTTTCCGGGCCAGATCTATACTACCTGACTCACCCCACCTTACAGGCCGACATTACGGCCCTGTTCAGGATGTCGTTCACCGTAGAAGTGCTCGAACATAGCTGGATCGGCTTGTCGACGCCTGACAGGATCGGGCCGATCACTGTGGCCCCGCCCATTTCCTGCATCAGCTTGACCGAGATCGAAGCAGAGTGCCGGGCCGGAACCACCAGGATATTGGCAGGGCCGGTCAGGCGGCAGAAGGGGTAACGCTCCATCACGTCCATGTTCAGCGCAACATCGACGGTCATTTCGCCGTCATACTCGAAATCCACCCCCCGTTCGTCCAGAACCTTGGCGGCTTGCTCCATCTTCTCTGCACGCTCTGACACCGGATAGCCAAAGTTCGAGAAACTGGCGAAGGCGACCCGAGGCACCAGCCCCAAAGCCCGCGCGACCGAGGCGGCGCGTTCGGCGATATCGGCAAGATCGTCTTTTTCCGGCCACTCATGCACCAGTGTATCAGCAATCAGCACCATGCGATTGCGATTCAGCACCGCCGTGATCCCGACCGCGCCGTCACCGGGTTCAGCGTCGAAGACATAGTTGATCAACGACAGCACATGCGCCGATTTGCGGGTGGCCCCGGTTACCATGCCGTCAGCGGCCCCATGCGCGACCATCAGAGAACTGAACACATGCCGGTCGCGGGAGGCCAGGATATGGCAATCGCGCTGGTCAAACCCTTTGCGCTGCAACCGGGCGTAAAGCGTGGCGGTATAGCTGGACAGGTTTTCGACAAGCCCGGCATTGGTGATCTCAATCTCTTCCATCGCTTCGGACATGCCGGCGGCGGTCAGCATGTCCTGGATTTGCTCGGGGCGGCCGACCACGATCGGATGGCCAAGACCCGAGCGTTTGAAGGCCACTGCCGCACGCACCACCCGTTCGTCATCGCCTTCGGCAAAGACGATCCGCGCCTGTTCCTGCCGGGCGCGGGCGTAAAGCGATTGCAGGATAGAGGCCGTCGGATCCAGCCTTTCCTTCAGCGCCTGCTCATACGCCTCCATATCAATGATCGGGCGGCGGGCGACGCCGGTATCCATCCCGGCCTTCGCGACAGCAGGGGGGATGGTGTGGATCAGGCGTGGGTCGAAGGGCGTGGGGATGATGTAATCCGGGCCAAAGGTCAGTTTGCGACCATAGGCCATCCCAACCTCATCCGGGACATCTTCACGCGCCAGCGCGGCCAGCGCCTCGGCACAGGCGATTTTCATCTCGTCGTTGATGGCGCGGGCATGCACATCCAGCGCGCCGCGAAACAGATAGGGAAAGCCCAGAACGTTGTTCACCTGATTGGGATAGTCGGACCGACCGGTCGCCACGATCACATCGTCGCGCACGGCGCGGGCCTCTTCCGGGGTGATTTCCGGGTCGGGATTGGCCATGGCGAATATCACCGGGTTGGGGGCCATACTGGCGACCATATCCGCCGTCACAGCCCCCTTGGCCGACACGCCAAGGAACACATCCGCGCCTTTCATCGCCTCTTCCAGGTCCCGCAGGTCCGTTTCAACTGCATGCGCCGATTTCCACTGGTTCATGCCTTCGGTCCGGCCGCGATAGATCACGCCCTTGGTATCGCAGACGATGCAGTTTTCGTGCTTTGCGCCCATGGATTTCAGTAGCTCGATACAAGCGATCCCCGCCGCCCCCGCGCCGTTCAGCACAATCCTGCAATCGCCGATGTCCTTGCCCGAGATGTGCAGCGCATTGATCAGACCCGCCGCGCAGATCACGGCGGTGCCATGCTGGTCGTCGTGAAAGACAGGGATGTCCATCTGCTCTTTCAGCGTCTGTTCAATGATGAAGCATTCGGGGGCCTTGATATCCTCAAGATTGATGCCGCCAAAGCTTGGACCCATCAGCTTGACCGCCTGAATGATCGCGTCAGGGTCTTCGGTGTCCAGTTCGATATCAATCGCATTCACATCGGCGAAGCGTTTGAACAGGGCGCATTTGCCCTCCATCACCGGCTTGGACGCCAGCGCACCAAGGTTTCCCAACCCCAGAATGGCCGATCCGTTAGAGACCACAGCGACCATGTTGCCCTTGGTCGTGTAATCATAAGCCATGCCGGGATTTTCAGCGATGGCTTCCACCGGCACCGCAACCCCGGGTGAATAGGCCAAAGACAAATCACGCTGCGTCGCCATGGGGACGGAGGCAGACACCTCCAACTTTCCCGGCGTTGGCTTCAGGTGATAGGCCAGCGCCTCATCGGGGGTAAATCTGCGCTTGCCGGTCATCTGTAGGCTCCTTCGTGTGGTCGGCTTACAGAATTGGCCGTGCTGCTGCGGAATGCAAGCACGTCAAAATTGATGATCGTCACTGCCACGACATCAACCTTTGGTAGCATCTTCCGTATTCAGTAATTCTATAAGGGAATTGAAACCATGATCGGCACATCATTCGAAGTCAAAGTTGACCGCGTTGTAGACGGTGATACCGTCCGCGTCTTTTTACCAGGGGATAACAGCCGCAGTGAAAGCCTGCGCATTCTGTCGCTTGATACCGAAGAGGTGAACGCCGGTACCAAGCCGGTGACCCCATTAGGTCGCGCGGCATCTGCGCGTGCAAAAGAACTGATGTCACCGGGTGATACCGTCAAGGTGATCCTGCCCGGAACCGAGCCGCTTGATCAGGCCCTTGTCAAATACCGGGGCAACTTTGGCCGACTTCTGACATATATCGAATTGCCGGACGGCACCGATTTTCAGGAAACCATGATACGCGAGGGCATGAGCCCCTATTTCATGAAATACGGCTATGCCAATTTCGGACCGATGCATGAACGGTACGTTGCAGCCGAAAGAAACGCGCAGAGGGCGTTCAAGGGTATTTGGGATCAGATCGGCAACAACGGTTCGGAAATGCGGAATTATGCCGCGCTTTCGACATGGTGGGATCTTCGGGGCCGGATCATCGAGGGATATCGCGAAATCAAGCGGCGTACGCCTGAAGCGAACCTTTACAATACCCGGCTTGACTATGACAAACTGGTTGAGCTTGCCCGGGCCAGAAAAGAAGCGACGGTATTCATGGAGTTGCGAAGCTTTACCCCAACAAGCGGCGACCATGTTCTGTTCAACACCGGATCGCTTGAGCAGCCCTATCAACTGTTTGTTCCGAATGGAAACACCGGCGGTGGTGAGGAAATCATGCGATTGTTGCTCAGCCGCTATGTTGCGGAGGGCGAGGATAAGCCGCGTCGATCCTATGCTTATGTGACCGGGCCGACAAAGATGTTCCCTGATGATGAAACGGGCCGTCCGGAAATCATTGTCACAGACCCTGAACAGATCAGCGACTGGCCTGATCTTGCAATACAGCGCGCGGTTTCCACCATTTCCGGACCGGTTACGGCCTAAGCCAACGGATCGCGCCCTCGGCGGCCAGGCGACCTGTTGCCAGACATGTGGTGATCAGAAAGCCGCCGGTGGGTGCCTCCCAGTCCAGCATTTCACCGGCAATGAACGTGCCGGGACGGTCTTGCAGCATCAGGTGATCGTCAAGGGTGTCGAACGGCAGGCCACCTGCGGTTGAGATCGCCTCGTCCAGTGGGCGGGGCCGGGTCAGCCGCAGGGGTAGATTTTTGATCCGATGCGCCAGTTCACCGGGCGGCGGCAGAGTCGGGCCGATACCCTCGCGCAGCAGTGCGGCCTTTGCGCCGCTCAGTCCGGCGCGTTTGCGCAGGTGATTGGTGGCCGAGGTTTTGCCGCGCGGGGCGGCCAGTTTCTGCGCCAGCGCGGCTGCATCGGTATCGGGCAACAGATCGAGGGTCAGGGTCGTGCCCTGATCCGTCATTGCCCCGTACAATTCGCGGGACAGGGCATAGATCACGCTGCCCTCCAGACCGTTGCGGCTAATGACAAATTCGCCCAGCAGGCTTGTGGTCCCGGCGGACAGGCGAACTTGTTTGACCGGAGCGCCGAAATGGCGGGCCATGTGGTCGGACCAGTCTACCTCGAACCCCATATTGGCCGGGTGCAAAGGGATGCTGGGCAGATGTGCGGTCCAGGCACCGTCGGACCCCAGTTTGGACCAGCTTGCGCCACCAAGGGCAAGGACAAGGGCCTTGGGCTGGGTGGCAACGATCCCCTCAGGCGTAGAGAACAGACATTCATTGCCCTCCCACCCCTGCCAAGCCCACCGGGTTTTCAGCTCCACACCTTGGGCGTTGAGCCTTTCCAGCCAAGCGCGCAACAGGGGGGAGGCTTTCATCACCTTTGGAAAAACCCGCCGCGACGACCCCGTGAACAGGCTTTGGCCCAGCCCTTCGGCCCATTGGCGCACCTCCGAAGGGCCAAAGGCAGAAAGGGCATTGCGAAGGTGCGGGGATTGCGGCGTGATGGCGGCCTGCGCCCCTGCATGGTCGGTGTCATAGGTCAGGTTCAGGCCCGATTTTCCTGCCATCAGAAACTTGCGCCCGGGGCTGGGCATCTTGTCCGCCAGCAGGACGCGATGACCTGCGGCAGAGATAACCTCAGCCGCCATCAGCCCGGCGGGGCCTGTACCTATGACGATGATTTCCGGGATGTTGGACATGCTGGGTGTTCTATGGGGCCGAATGTGTGTCTGCAACGATGATGCGTGAAGCGGAGCGCGCCGCCTAAGCCGGCTGCCCGGGCGGTGCCGTTTGAAAAGGTCTGGTCAGCCTTCCTAGGCCGACACGATATTTACGCTTGCAAGACGCGCGTCCTGTTCCGCCCAGTGGGTCATGTTCAGCACCCCGCCGTCACGCCGCACCTCGTGCACGGACTCCAGATCGACATCGGCCATGACCCAGCCGGGCGCGTTCAACTCCCCATGCGCGATCACGCCCGTTCCCGGAAACCCCCGGTCCGGCGGGCCATAGATTGCAGCGGCCCCTGTGTTCTGATCCACCGGCGGGCACCATGGCGCAGGGCCAACCGTGGGTGAATGCACGGTGATGCACTGCCCCTCCAACGCGCGGGCCATGGCCCCGATGCGCACGCGGGAATAGCCTGCCATTGCCTCGGTACAGGAGGGGCACAGGATAATTTCGGCCCCTGCATCGACCAGTGCGCGCCCGATCAAGGGGAACTCACTGTCATAGCAGATTGCGATGCCGATCTTGCCCAGCGGGGTATCGAACAAGTTCAAGGCATCCCCCGGGGCAATATCCCAAGGGTCACGTTCATACCGGGTCATGATCAGCTTATCCTGCACCCCGATCAGCCCTTGTGGCCCATAAAATCGCGCCTGATTGGTTGGCCTGCCCTCAAGCCCGGCTGGCACCGAAGCGCCCAGAATATAGACGTCATGCTGCGCGGCCAGTTTCGTATGCAGCGCATCCACATCATCCAGCCGTCGCGCAACAGCCCGCAGGCACCCGTCCAGATCGCCTGCCACCTCGGGCCCGTCCAGCATCGCAAGTTCCAGCGAGCCATATTCTGGAAAGACAAGCAGATCGGCCTCGGCCGCGCGGGCAACCCAGTCAGAAAGCTTGGCTTCATAAGCTGCCCAATCGGGCAAGGGATCCATAGGATAGGCGGCGGTGGCGATTTTCATGTCAGCTCCCTGATCCAGAATTGCAGGTTCTTGGTGGTCTCAGCAGAGTCCCCGACATCGCGCCAGGAAAACTGCGCCGTAACACCGGGTAGCTTTGCATACCCGCGTTTCGTCCAAAAGCCATCAAGCGGCTGATACTCCGCTGGTTTGGCAGGATGCCCAGCGCGGTCGACGGCGCAAAACGTGGAATAGCGAAATCCCAGCTTTCGCGCATGCGCTTCCCTGTGGTCGAAAAAGGCATGACCAAGACCCTGCCCGCGATAGGCAGGTTTCAGCACCGATTCCGCGCAATAGAACACCTGATCCAGCGAATAGTCCCGTTCCAGAAACGGTTTTGCGAAATCATCCGCATGATCGGCCAGAGGGGTGCCGGTGGCCGCACCGATCAGCACATCCCCGTCGAAAGCGCCAACCACCAGCGCCTGCGGACTGTCGAGGTAAGCGCGAAGGTAATCACGCTCATAATCCATGTCGCCGTCATAAAGGTAGGGAAAGGCGCGAAACACCTCGATCCGCAGGCGCGCCACATCCTCCAGCATTGTAGCCAGTGCGTCGCCGGTCAGATCCCGGACGGCTATTGTCATGCACCGACCTGTGCCAGCCAGTCCTGCAGGTTGTAATAGGTAGTAATGCGCGCGATCTGCCCGTCGCGAATGTCGAAGAAACTTCCGGCGGGCAGGGTATAGGTCTGACCGGTCGCGGGCGGCAGCCCTTCATCCGTCGACAGGTATTCACCATGCACCACAAACTCGGCCGAGGCGCGGGCGCCGTCATCCGAGACCATCACGACAATATCCGAAAGCCGTTCTTTGTAGCATGTCGTCATATGCGCATTGAATTCCGCAAAGGCAGCGCGGCCAGTCCGCACCCCGCCCTGATTGACGTGATGCGCGACATCATCCGTTACCAAACCCTCCATCCCCGCAGTATCTGCGGCATTGAAGGCAGCGAAATAGGCGTTGATCAGAGCGTTGGTGTCCATGGCAGGTCCTTAACAGTGCTTTGCCCGCATATCGGAGACGGCCCGCTTAATCAATTCCTCCAAAATGGTCATATCCAACCGGCTGGCCTACCACATGAAAAGCCTTCACTGCGCTGTTCTGCCCAAGACCTGCGGTTCAGCAGCGACGCGTTTCGAAGCATGAAGGAGAATCTTCTGGTGATAAGTCTTTTTCTGTCGTTTTGTTGGTAGCCTTGGTGTTTGATCCCTGATTGAACAGGCTTAGCGAAACATTCTTTGCGGATCACAATGCAGAATCAGGATCGTATCATTGTCGGGTGGCGTGAATGGGTTCAGCTGCCCCAGACCAAAGGCCGGGCCTTCCGGGCCAAGGTTGATACAGGGGCAAAGACGTCAGCACTGCATGCGCATGATCTGCAGATCATCGAGGATGACGAGGGCCAATTGGCCCAGTTCCAAACACGCGGCCGGAAAGGCTGGGTTCCGGCACCACTTTTCCCGGTTTGCGCAATTCGCGACATCCGAAGCTCAAATGGCGGAATGGAACAGCGGCCCGTTATCAAGCTGGACCTGCAGATTGGCCCACATTGCTGGCCAATTGAGGTCACGCTTACCGACCGATCTGACATGCAGTATGATATGCTGATTGGACGTGAGGCATTGTCGGGCCGTGTCCTGGTCCAACCCGAGAAATCCTATCTGATCGGAAAGAGGCCGCAGCCATGAGAATCGCTCTGATGTGCCGCAACGCGGAGCTCTACTCGCACCGCCGTCTGGTGGAGGCGGCAGAAAGCCGCGGCCACGACATTCAGATCATCAATCACATGCGATGCTATATCGACATCGCCTCGGACCGTCCCGCCCTGATCTACGAGGGTGAACGGCTGACCGGTTTCGATGCGGTCATCCCGCGGATCGGTGCTTCGGTCACGCATTTTGGGACCGCAGTTCTGCGGCAGTTCGAGATGATGGGGGTCTATGCCCTGAATGAAAGCGTTGCCATCTCGCGGTCACGGGACAAATTGCGCTCTCTGCAATTGCTGTCGCGCCGAAGTGTCGGGATGCCTGCGACTGTATTTGCGCACCGGTCCTCTGATCCATCCGCACTGCTGGATATCATCGGCGGCGCGCCCGCGATCATCAAACTGCTGGAAGGCACGCAAGGAAAGGGTGTCGTTCTGGGTGAAAGCAAGAAAACGGCGGAAAGCATCATTCAGGCGTTTTCGGCGCTAAACGCTCAGTTCATTGTGCAAAGCTTCGTTAAGGAAGCGAACGGAGAGGATATCCGTTGTATTGTCATTGGCGACAGGGTGGTCGCCTCTATGAAACGCAAAGGGGCGGAAGATGATTTTCGCTCGAACCTGCATCAGGGCGGTTCTGCCGAACCGGTGAAGATCACCCCGAAAGAGCGCGCCACTGCCGTGAAGGCAGCCAAGGTCATGGGGCTGAATTTCTGTGGTGTTGATATGCTGCGCGCCACCGATGGCCCGGCGGTGATGGAAGTGAACTCCTCACCCGGGCTGGAGGGCGTGGAACGCGCAACGCAAACAGATGTAGCCGGACGCGTCATCGCATATCTAGAGAAGGTCGCGCGCCCGCATGGAAACCGGACGCGCGGGAAGGGTTAAAGCGCAGCCAACAGCGACTCGCCCGCAGTCAGATCGCACATGCCGGGATTGTCTTCGATGTTCAGGTGGATGACCTTGTTGCCTTCAACAGCCATCGAAAAACGCTTGGTGCGATGCAGAAGGCCAACCTGCGGTGCCGAGAACTCCATATCAATCGCGCGGGTAAATTCGCTGGCCGCATCGCCCAGCATGTGAATCCCGGCGGCATTGGCGCCAGAGCGTTCGCCCCAGGCATGCATGACGAATGGGTCATTGACCGAGATGCAGCAGATCGAGGTAACACCCTTTTCCGCGAACGCATCCTTTGTGCGGATAAAACTGGGTAGATGCTGCGCATCGCAGGTGCCGGTAAAGGCACCCGGCAGGCCAAAGATGACCGTACGCGGGCTGCCCAGAACGCTGGACAATTGCAGGGCTTCCGGACCCTCTGCACCGAAACGATAAACCGTCGTATCAGGAAGTGTGTCGCCAACTGCGATAACCATGATGTCCTCCACCTCGTGTTGTGATCTCTTCTTTCCTCGATATAGGGTGCGGCTGCGCTTTGACAGGGGGCGCGGTGGATTTTGTGAGGACGGGTATGCGGATTATTGGCGGGACATATAAGGGAACGGCACTGGCTTCGGTCGGCGCTGGCGACGAAGCCGCACGGCTGCGCCCGACCTCTGACCGGGTGCGGGAAAGCCTGTTTAACCTGCTGACGCACGGAGATTACCCACCCATAAAGGGCGCGCGGGTGCTGGATCTGTTTGCAGGCACAGGTGCACTGGGCCTTGAGGCGCTAAGCCGTGGGGCGGAACGGGTGCTCTTCGTCGACGAAGGCACGAAGGCCCGCGCCCTGATCCGCAGCAATATCGACCGGCTACGGGTGATCGGGCAGACAAAGCTGTATCGCCGCGATGCAACCCGGCTGGGCGTGAACAGAGCCGCCCCTTATGACCTGATCTTTCTGGACCCGCCTTATGGCAAAGTGCTGGGCGAACGTGCGCTGACCTCTGCCCAAGATGGCGGCTGGATCGCCGACAACGCACTTGTGGTCTGGGAAGAAGGGGCAGAGGTCTCGCCGCCCGATTGGCTGCACCTGCAAGACCAGCGAAGCTATGGCGATACAACGATATCAGTGCTTACCAGATGATGGCTTGAGACTGCAGCCGCAAAAAACTTTCAAAAAAATTTTTGCCCATGTCGAAAACAGCGGTCGGCTGACGTCCTTGGGGTATAACCACCGCAACAAAGAAGGAGCTTTCCGGTGTTTACTGTTACCCCTATCTACGCACTTGCCGTCGCTGCAATCTATCTGATCCTGTGGTTCCGCGTCAGCGCGGCCCGATCCTCGAACGGTATCTCTATTGGTGATGGCGGCAATCCAGAACTGACCCTGCGTATCCGGCAGCATGGAAATTGCGCGGAATGGTGCAGTTTTGTGCTGATCCTGATGATCCTTGCCGAAGGCATGGGCGCACCGGCGATGTATCTGCATATTTCCGGTGGTCTGCTTTTGCTGGGCCGCATTGCGCATCCGTTCGGCCTTAAGGCGGACAATGCCGGGCACCCGCTGCGCTATGTTGGCAACGGCACTAATATCCTTGCCTCCATTAATGCCATGGTGTGCCTTGGGATCAACATCCTCGGTCTCTGATCTTCCCTAAAACAAAGGAATCCACGACATGAAATATATGCTGCTGATCTACAATGATCCCACCCGTGAACCGGCCTATGGCACGCCTCAGTTCGACGAAATGATGGCCGGTTTCTTTGCCGCCAACGAACAGATGAAGGCGGACGGCGTTCTGTGCGATGGCGAAGGGCTGAAAGGGATTGAAACAGCGACCTCGCTGCGGATCACATCCGGCAAGGTCGAAACCATGGACGGCCCCTTTGCCGAAACGCGCGAACATCTTGGTGGCTACTATGTCGTTGATGTGCCGGACCTGGATGCGGCCCTGAAATATGCCGCTCTGATCCCGTCAGCGAAATACGGAACGATCGAGGTGCGTCCGCTGATGGACTATAACCCGGCCGGTTGATGCAATGACCGGTGCCGCCCCCAGTGCGATTGCGGTTGGCAAGACCGTTGATACGGTGATGCGCCGCGATAGGGGGCGGCTGCTGGCCGGGCTGATTGCCCGGCTGGGCGACTTTCAGATCGCCGAAGATGCCCTGCAGGAGGCGATGGTCTCTGCCCTGGGTCATTGGGGACGGTCCGGTGTGCCGCATTCGCCGACCGGTTGGCTGATGAAAGTGGCATTGAACAAGGGCATTGATCGTTTGCGCTCCGGCAGCCGCAACGCGCGAAAACTAAACGATTTTGCGCCTTTGCAGTCACCGGAGGCGCAGGAAGATGACACCGAAGAGATCGCGGATGAGCGCCTGCGCCTGATCTTTGCCTGTTGCCACCCCGCGCTTGAGGAAAAATCCCGCGTCGCCCTGACCCTGCGCAGCGTCTGCAATCTGACAACGCGAGAAATTGCGGATGCGTTTCTGGATAACGAACCAACGATGGGCCAGCGATTGTCGCGGGCGAAATCCAAGATCAAGGCCAAGGGCATCGGGTTTTCGATCCCTGAGACAGAGCAATGGGGCGACCGGCTGGGCACGGTTCTGTCAACGGTGTATCTGATCTTCACCACAGGCTATGTGACCGATGACAGCGGTCCCCGGGATCTGTGTCAGGAGGCGCTGTTTTTGGCCAGTCTGCTGCAACATCTGCGCCCGGATGACCCCGAGATTGAGGGGTTGCTGGCCCTGCTGCAACTGACCGAGGCCCGGCGGGCTGCCCGGATTGGCCCCGATGGCGCAACCGTACCGATAGAGGAACAAGACCCGGTAACTTGGGATCAGACCCTGCTGCAAAGCGCGCGCGATCTGCTGGAAACCGCGGTCGCACGGCACCAGCCCGGCCCCTATCAAATCAAGGCCGCAATCGCCGATTGCCATATGGCGCAGCCGGAACCGGACTGGCGGCAGATGTCCTTTCTCTATCAATCTCTTTGGCATCACGAACCAACAGCCGTTGTTGCGCTGAACTGGGCTGTCGTGCTGCTTGAAACAGGCCATGCGGAAACTGCGCTTGCCAGGATCAACACCCTTGGCAAGGAATTACAGGACTTTCAGCCCTGGTTTGCCGCAAGGGCCAGCGCGCTGGCCCGGCTGGGCCGCCAGACCGAAGCCGCAGCGGCCTATCAACAAGCCATTGCGAGTGCACCGAATGCTGCGAACCGTGCATTGCTGGAAAAGCGACTGAAAATGATCGAGGTTAGTCAAACATAACCACCTTGGTCTCGTTCAAGCCCAGCGCACGATAAAAGGCAATTCCCTCATCGTTGTCAGCCTCGGTCGCGACCCAAAAGGCACCGTAGCCAAGGTTCGCTCCCCAATCCTTAACGGCGTTCAAAAGCCATGTCGCGATACCCTGCCGCTGCCACGCAGGGCTGGTGCCAAGGTTTTCCAGACATAGATCGGGGGCCTGATCAGGATGATGGGTCAGAATACCGCGCGCTTGTGCAACGACCAGATTATCTGCGAGGGCAACAAACATGACCTGATTGGGCGCTTTCAGATAGTCCGCCAGGCGATCCTGATCGATGGGGTCATCAAAGACATCTTCGGCAATATTGGACAGAAGATGCGCGTTATCCGTTGTCACTTTGATAATCTCAACCATCGTAGATTTCCTTATGACCGATCTTCTGGCGTCTGATCCTGCCTTGAGTTAACAGACTTGTCATGACGCCAACAGAAACCCTTTCCCATGTTTTCGGCTTTGACAGCTTCCGCCCCGGGCAGGAAGAGATTGTCGATGCCGTGATGGACGGGCAGGACGTGCTGGCGATCATGCCGACCGGCGGCGGCAAATCGCTGTGTTTTCAACTGCCCGCGCTTTGTCGGGAGGGGGTAACTCTGGTCGTGTCCCCGCTGATCGCATTGATGCGGGATCAGGTGCGGGCCCTGACCGAAGCCGGTGTAGAGGCCGGGGCGCTGACCTCGGCCAATACGGCGGAAGAAACCGATGCCATTTTCGACCGGTTGCAGCAGGGGCGGCTCAGGCTCTTGTATATGGCGCCGGAGCGGTTGGGCCGCGAGGGTACAGCGCGGATGCTGGCCCGGGCCAATATCACCATGATCGCTGTGGACGAGGCGCATTGTGTCAGTCAATGGGGGCATGACTTCCGGCCCGATTACCTTGAAATTGGCAAGCTGCGCCAGCGTCTGAACTGTCAGATCTCGGCCTTTACCGCGACGGCTGACCCCGAAACGCAGCAGGAAATCATCGCCCGGCTGTTTCCGGCCCCGCCTCAAACCTTTCTGCGCGGCTTTGACCGGCCAAATCTGAAGCTTGCCTTTCAACCAAAGAACAACCCGCGCCGTCAGCTTTTGGCCTTTGCCGAGGCCCATCGCGGCCAATCAGGGATCGTCTATTGCGCCTCGCGCGCACGGACAGAAACACTGGCCAATGCACTGATCGCTGAGGGGCATTCCGCACTGGCATATCACGCCGGGATGGAGCCAGACGCCCGCCGTCTGGCCGAAACCCGCTTCCAGCAAGAGGATGGGTTGATCGTTTGTGCCACCATCGCCTTTGGCATGGGTGTGGATAAACCGGATATCCGCTATGTCCTGCACGCTGATTTGCCCAAATCCATCGAGGCATATTATCAGGAAATCGGACGTGCCGGCCGCGATGGCGACCCTGCCGATACGCTGACGCTTTATGGTGCCGATGACATCCGCCTGCGCCGCGCCCAGATTGACGAGGGGTTGGCCCCTGTCGAACGCAAACAGGCCGATCATGCGCGGCTGAACGCCCTTTTGGGTCTGGCCGAAAGCCCGGTCTGCCGCCGCACCCCTTTGCTGCGCTATTTCGGGGAGGCTGACCCGCCGCCCTGCGGCAATTGCGATATCTGTGAAAATGCGCCGGAAACCTTTGACGCACGCGAGGCTGCACAAAAGGTGTTCTCTGCCGCGCTGCGCACCGGAGAATGGTTTGGTGCGGGGCATCTGATCGACATTCTGCGCGGCACGCATACGGACAAAGTCAAGCAGCGCAGCCATGATCAGTTGCCCACCTTTGGCGTCGGTCAGGAATATTCCAAAGGCGAATGGCAGGCAATCATACGCCAGTTGATGGGCCTCGATCTGCTGCGTCCCGACCCTGAACGCCATGGCGGGTTGCGCCTGACAGAAAACGCCCGGCCCCTGCTGCGGGGAGAGGTGGAACTGACCCTGCGCAAGGATGTGGTGACAAAAGCCGCCACAATGGGACGGCCCGCTGCCCCTGCCATGGTCGGGGAAGAGGATGAACCCCTGCTCGCCGCCTTGAAATCCCGCCGCCGTGCGCTGGCCGAACAGCAAAAGGTCCCGGCCTATGTGATCTTCCCGGACCGCACGCTGATCGAACTGGCCACCCACCGCCCACAAACGCTGGATCAGATGCGCGGCATCTCTGGCATCGGTGACAAAAAGCTGGAGCGATACGGGGCCACCTTTCTTGAGATCATCACCAACGAGGCTCCGGCCCCACAACACCCGGCTCGCCGCAAACTGACCGGCCGCGCCGAAGGCACGCTTTATGACCGGCTGGAGGAAGCGCAAGCGCGTTTGGTGCGCGGCGAAAACGGCCTCGCCCCTTTCCTGAGCTGCAACAAAACCACCCTCGCCCGCATCGCCACCGACCGCCCCACTACCCCTGCAGAGATCGAGCAGATCCCCGGCATGGGCCCACAAAAGGCAGCCCGCTTTGCGGAGGCGTTTCTGAATGTCCTGCAAGAGACGGTGGATTAGGGCCAAGCCTTCGATGCCCACACTCGAAGCCAGGCCTTAGAACAAATCCGAAGGCCGCGGTGCTGCGACAGGACAAGATACGCCATTCTGAGCAACCAAACCCCAGCTATCCCTTGAACCCCCCGCGCGCCAGGTCTATGCCAGTGTCCTGAATGGCGACGGCGTGGGAGCATACCGATGGCTCAGGAAGACCCGCAAATTCTGGTTTCGACCGACTGGCTGGAGGCGCATCTGGGTGCCCCGGATGTCCGGGTGCTGGATGCCAGTTGGTATTTGCCGCAGATGAACCGCAATGCGAAGGCCGAGTATGATGCGGCCCATATCCCCGGCGCGCGGTTCTTTGATATTGATGAGATTTCGGACACCAACTCTACCCTGCCGCATATGGCACCGCCGGTTGAGAAGTTTATCTCGCGCATGCGGGCGATGGGCATCGGCGATGGGCACCGGGTGATTGTCTATGACGGGGCCGGGATCATGTCAGCCCCGCGCGTCTGGTGGTTGTTCCGGCATTTTGGCAAGCGCGACGTTGCCGTGCTGGATGGTGGCCTTCCAAAATGGAAGGCCGAGGGGCGGCCGCTGGAGGATATGGCCCCCGTGCTGCGCGACCGCCATTTCACCGCGCATCGTGACGCCAGTCTGGTCAAAGATGTGACCGAGGTCGCCTCGGCCACCAAGCTGGGCGATTACCAGATTATTGACGCCCGTTCCGCCGCACGGTTCCGCGGCGAGGTTGAGGAACCGCGCGAAGGGTTGCGACGCGGGCGTATTCCGGGCTCAAAAAATGTCGCGTTCACGGATCTTCTGGCCAAGAACGGTACGATGAAACCGGTGGATGATCTGCGCGCCATTTTTGAAGCCGCTGGCGTTGATCTATCGAAACCCGCAATCACCTCCTGCGGGTCGGGCATCACTGCCGCCGTCCTGTCGCTGGCGCTGGAACAGACCGGCCACCGTCAACACGCGCTTTATGACGGGTCCTGGGCGGAATGGGGCATGTATGGTGATCTGAAGGTAGAGACCGGATGACCATGCTGCCCGCAGGATCAGAGATTGACTTCACCACCACCTGGCTGGAGATGGACGCACGCCCGTCTTTTGATCGTCCGTCAATGCCGCCCGGTCCGCCTTCGGCGCTGATCCAGGCGGGGCATCCGCCGGTCTGGTATTTCCTGAGCCTCTATCGTGCGGTCGGGGCCGAATATGAATGGACCGATATGCTGGCCGTGCCCGACGAAGAGCACGCCGCACGCCTGGCCCATCCCGACGTGACCCTTTACACGCTGATGCGGGATGGCTGGCCTGCCGGATTCTTCCTGCTGGATGGCCGGGACAAGGGCATTTGCGATCTGGCCTATTTCGGACTGGTGCCCGACGCAATTGGCCAGGGGCTGGGCAGATACCTGCTGCACACCGCAATTCATCTGGGCTGGGATCGAAACCCGGACAAGATGACCATTAACACCTGCACGCTGGATCATCCGCGCGCGTTGCAGATGTACCAAAAGGCCGGGTTTGTCCCGGTCAGACAAGAAACCCGGAAACGCGTGCTGACCAGCCCGCGCCCGGCCAACGGAGCCTGAGGCCATGCTAAACCGCCTGACACCGCAACCTGCCGACAAAATCGTCGAACTGATGGGCCTGTACCGGGAGGACCCACGGACGGATAAGGTTGATCTTGGCGTCGGTGTCTACAAGGACAGCGAGGGCAAGACCCCGGTGATGCGCGCCGTCAAGGCTGCAGAGGCCCGCCTGCTGCAATCGCAGGACAGCAAGTCCTATGTCGGTTTGCTAGGCGATCTGGGCTATGTCGATGCGATGCGTGATCTGATTCTGGGCGACGCTGTTGACCCCGCGCGCATCGCCGGGGCGCAAACCCCCGGCGGCACCGGTGCGATCCGGCAACTTCTGGAACTGACCAAACTGGCCAACCCAGAGGCGCGCGTCTGGTATTCTGACCCCACATGGCCCAACCATCCGGCCATCGTGAAATACGTTGGTCTGTCCACAGGCACCTATCGCTATCTGGATGAAGCCACCTGCGAAGTGGATTTCGACGCCATGCTTGCTGACCTGCAGGGTGTGGCCAAGGATGATCTGGTGATCCTGCATGGCTGCTGTCACAACCCCACAGGTGCCAACCTGACCCTGGATCAGTGGCAACAGGTGGCCGAGGTTCTGAAAGCCAAAGAGGCAACAGCGCTGATCGACATTGCGTATCAGGGCTTTGGCGAAGGGCTGGACGAAGACGCAGCGCCGACCCGGTTGCTGGCCTCTACCCTGCCGCAGGTGCTGATTGCCGCCAGTTGTTCCAAGAATTTCGGCCTCTATCGTGACCGCGTTGGCGTGGCCTTTGCCATTGCCCCGGATACGGACGCGCAGGCGCTGGCCAAGGGGGCGCTGGCCTCGCTGAACCGGCTGAATTTCTCGTTCCCGCCGGATCATGGTGCCAAGGTGGTTGAGATCATTCTGAAAGACCCAGAGTTGCGCGCCGACTGGCAGGCCGAACTGGAAGAGATGCGTACCCGGATGCTGGCGCTGCGCGATGGTCTGGCCGATGCGTTGAAGCGCGAGACAAACTCTGACCGGTTCGAGTTTTTCCGCCGCCATCGCGGCATGTTCTCTCGTCTTGGGCTGACGCCCGAGCAGGTGCTGAAGCTGCGCAATGAGAACGGCATCTACATGGTCGGGGACAGCCGCCTGAACGTCGCCGGGTTGCCCGATGACGGTCTGGATGCGCTGGCCAAGGCAATCGCTCAGGCCTGAGGATGACGGATATTCCTTTCATCAGCACCGAGGCCGTTGAAAACCGGCTGACCTGGCCGGAGATGGTCGCAGCCCTGGAGCAGGGACATAAAGCGGCCAAGCCGCTGTTGCGCGACCAGTTGTTGCGCCGCGACGGCAACAGCCTGTTGTCGCGCTGCGCCTGGATTGCCGGTCAGGGCATGGCGGTCAAGACGGTCAGCGTGATGCCCGACAATGCGTCGCTGGGTCTGCCTTCGGTGCAGGGTGCTTTGACTTTGTTCGAAGATGCCACCGGCACGGTGCAGGCCGTGATCGACGGCGCACTGGTCACGCGCTGGAAAACTGCCGCTGACAGCCTGCTGGGCGCAAAGCTGCTGGCTCGCCCGGATGCAGCGAAAGTGCTTATCGTGGGCACCGGCACGATTGGGTGCACGATGGCCGAAGGGTACCGGGCGCTTTGGCCGGATTGCGAAATCTCCATCTGGAACCGGACCCCGGCAAAGGCAGCGGATGTGGCCAAAAGCCTGAACGCTGTCCCTGTCAGTGATCTGGAAACTGCGGTGGGTGCTGCAGACATCATCACAGTCGCGACGATGTCCTCTGACCCTGTGGTTCTGGGAAAATGGCTGCGCCCGGGCCAGCATCTGGACCTGATCGGGGCCTTCAAGCCAGACATGCGCGAAGCCGATGATGACGCCTTGCGGCGCGCCCGCATCTTTGTGGATTGCTTTGAAACCACACTGGAAGATATCGGCGAGCTGAAAATCCCCCTTGATGCCGGTGTGATCCGCCGCGAGGATGTTCTGGCCGACTTTTACGATCTGGCGAAAGGGGCCTCAGGCCGCAAATCGCCGGACGATATCACTCTGTTCAAGAATGGCGGCGGGGCGCATCTGGATTTGATGACCGCAAAAGCAATTCTTAAGGCATGGCAAGCAGGCTAGGCTTCGCCGCGCTGGCATCCAGAATAGCCAATTCAGATGGGCTTCATAAGCCCGGACAAAAGAAACCGCCTGCCAATAGGGCTTGGCAGGCGGCTCTTGGTCCAGCCCGGAACCTGCCCGGGCCAGCCTCCCTGAGGCTTAGTTCCGGAACTCTGGATAGGCCTCCATACCAAGTTCCGCCATGTCCAGACCTGTGACCTCATCCTCTTCGCTGACGCAGATGCCCATCGCAAGTTGCGAGCCGCCGTTGAACCCGAACCACCCCATCCACAGGATAAAGGTCCCAAGTGTCGCCAGCGGCATGCTCGATCCCAGGATCGGCACAACCTGCCGTTGACATATTTTCCTTTGCGCGGTCCCAGCAAAATGGCCCCAGCCAAGGCAGCAGCACTACCAGCGGCATGCACCAGCGTCGATCCGGCAAAGTCCGAGAAATCCATACGGTCAAGCCAGCCTTCGCCCCATTCCCAGGACGCTTCGATCGGATAGATGATGCCTGTCAGCACAACCGTAAAGATCAGGAACGGCCACAGTTTAATCCGCTCGGCCAGCGTTCCGGACACGATGGAGGCCGTGGTTGCGCAAAACATCAACTGAAAGAAGAAGTCCGACCCGGCAGAATATCCGTCAGCTACATCTGCCCCATCCTTGATGGTCTTCAGCCCAAGGGAGCCGATGACCCCGTCAATCATCCAGCCGCCGCTGCCCGGATACATCAGGTTATAGCCGACCAGCATGAACATCGGCGCCGCCAAGGCAAACAGGGCGACGTTCTTGGTCAGCTGGATCGTCACATTCTTGGACCGCACCAGACCGGCCTCAAGCATGGCAAAGCCCGCCGCCATCCACATCACCAGAACGCCGCCGATCAGAAACAGCAGCGTATTGAAGATGTAAGAGACATCCTCCATCGTCATTTCCGGCGGTGCTTCGGCCTCCTGGGCCATCGCCGGGGCGGCCAGCAGTAAGGTTATCGCGCCAAGGCCGGTAATTCGTTTCAAACTGAGCATGTTCTTTTCCGATTTCATCACTTGATTGATCCTCACAACGCGGCTTCGCCGGTTTCCCCGGTGTGAACACGCAATGCCTCTTCGACCGGCAGGACAAAGACCTTTCCATCACCGATCTTGCCGGTCTTGGCGCTTTCCGAGATTGCTTCGACGGCTTGCGGGGCCAGACTGTCCGGTACAACCATTTTCAGCCGCACCTTGGGCACGAAATTCACGACATATTCTGCCCCGCGATATATCTCTGTATGGCCGGTCTGGCGGCCATAGCCCTTCACGTCCGTTGCCATCAGACCCTGCACGCCGATGGCGGTCAGCGCTTCGCGGACCTCCTTCAGCTTGAAAGGTTTGATCGCGGCGATGACCAGTTTCATGAATGTCTCTCCTTTGTGGCGACCCGCCGGGCCGCAACAGGCGGTCGGTAGGTGTCATGAAAAGAGAGGGATCGCTGCCAAGACCAGATTTTCGGGACTGCAGTTAGTTTAATTTTACCCAAAAGCGCCTATAATTAGCACAAAAAATTTTTATAGCCTAAAAATTAGGCAATATTGAATCGTGTCTTTCCTCTCCACAACCCTTCGCTTTGTCTGTATGGTCGCCTCGCAGAAGCAGACAAAAAACAGGCCAAAATGGCACGCACAGGTAATCGTAAACCGCGCCGCAAGGCACCGGCCAAACGTCGCGCGCCTGCACGGCGCAAGACGAAGCAACCTGGCTTGATGGAGCGTGGCTTGCGCCGCGTGTTCGGTGGGCTGTTCTGGATTATCTGGTGGGTTGGACTGCGGGTCGGCATCGTTGTTGGCTTGGTGGTCGGCAGCACGACGCTTTATTATTATTCCACGCTGCCCCCGGTGGCGGAATTGCTGGATGGGCGTGAACGCGGCTCGGTCACGCTGCTGGATCGCAACGACAACACCTTCGCCTGGCGCGGAGAGCAATATCAGATCACGCGAACTGAGACCGCCTCACGCCATCTGGTCAACGCGGTGATCGCGACCGAAGACAAGCGGTTTTATCGCCATATCGGCCTTGACCCACGCGGTATCGCCCGCGCCATCGTCACCAATTACAAGGCGGGGCGTGTTGTTCAGGGCGGATCGACCCTGACGCAGCAGGTGGCCAAACTGCTGTTCTTTTCCAACACCCGCAGTCTGGAACGCCATATCAAGCAGATCCCCGTCGTCTTGGCGATGGAGCTAAAATACTCCAAGGAAGACATCCTTTCGATCTATCTGAACCGGACCTATCTGGGGGCTGGTGCCCAAGGGTTCGAAGCCGCCTCGCAACGCTATTTCGGCAAATCCGCCCGCGATGTCGATCCGGCAGAGGCCGCGATGCTGGCCGGGCTGTTGCGCGCACCCTCTCGCTATGCGCCAACAACGAATATTCAGCGGGCGCAGGACCGGGCCAATGTGGTGATTGATCTGATGCAGGATCAGGGCTTTCTGACGCGGGTTGAGGCAGATATCGCCCGCACCAACCCCGCCAAGCTGTCCCCTGCTGCACAGGCCCGTGCTGGTGGCTATTTTGCGGATTGGATGATGGAGGCCGGACCCAGCTTCCTGACACAATCCACCTCCGAAGATGTCCTGATCGAAACCACCTTTGACCCACGCCTGCAAAAGGCTGCAGAGGATGCGCTGAAGCAGGTGTTTGAGAACGAACTGGGCGAGGGTTCGGGTGTGCAGGCTGCCGTCGTGATCATGTCACCTGATGGCGCGGTAAGGGCAATGGTTGGCGGGCGTCCGCAAGCCAAAGCTGTTGCAGGCCAGTTCAACCGCGCCACGCAGGCCCTTCGCCAACCCGGCTCGGCCTTCAAAACCATCGTTTATGCGGCAGGCCTGGAAACCGGGATGACGCCGACGGATACGTTCTATGATGCGCCAATCACTTTGGAAGTGGAGGGATCAAAGGACTGGAAACCGGAGAACTATGACAGAAGGTTCAGGGGCGAGGTAACCCTGACGGAGGCCTTCAAGAAGTCTATCAACACCGTTGCCGTTAAGGTTTCCGAACGCGCGGGCCGGAATCTGGTGCGAAATATTGCCGAAGATTTTGGCATTACCTCCCCTATAGTCAAAGGTCCGTCGCTGGCCTTGGGCGTCTCTGAGATGACGCTTTTGGAACTGACGGGTGCTTATGCCGGGATATTGAATGGCGGACGACGGTCAAAACCCTATGGTTTGCGAGAGATCAGACTAAAGGGTGAAAACACCCAGTTGATGGGCACGGATCGCGAACCGGCCTTCCGGGTGATCAGCGAAGAGGCCGCCGGTTATCTGGTTTATATGATGAATCAGGTGGTTCAATCCGGCACCGGCACCCGCGCCAGCCTGGGCAACCGGCAGGCTGCGGGCAAGACGGGAACGACCAACGGTTTACGCGACGCCTGGTTTATCGGCTTTACCGGAGACTACGTCACCGGAGTCTGGATGGGCTATGACAATAATACCCGCATGAAGGGCGTCACTGGTGGCGGTCTGCCTGCGGAAATCTGGAAACAGACCATGCTCCGCGTGCATGAAGGTTTACCCGAAAAGCCGCTGCCGATGATTGTACCCAGATCCCTGGCCGTCGAAGTTCCGGCAAATGATCCTGTGTTGGACGAGATCATGAAAAACGTTCAGAACAATATTCGCAACTCGAATTGAGCTAGGCTTTTCGCGCGTCTGACCACACCAAAAAGCCGCGCCCTGTCAGGGCGCGGCTTTAATCTTAACATCAGTCCGTTAAAACCTGTCTCAGCTCCGGCGGCGCAGCTCTGCGATCAGGCCATCAATATTGTTCCGGCTGGACTGCAGCATCGCCCGCACCTCAGAACGTTCCTGCGACAGCATCGAAACACCTTCGATATAGATGTTGATGATCTTGTTAGCGCCGCTGCGATCCGACAGGTGCCAATCCACCGAAAAGGGTGATTTGCCCGGCGCGTTGACCTTAGAGCGAACGATCACGCCCTTGCTGCCCTGATCATCGGCACCGGTCACACTGACCTTCGATCCTTTGTAGCTATGGAAACGACGGCCGTATTTGTTGCCAAGATAGTCCTGAAACGCGGAAACAAATGCCGATTTCTGCGATTTCGATGCACTGCGCCAAGGGTTGCCCAGAACGGCCCGGGCGATCACCGGCACATCTGCATAGCGCAGGAATATCTTTTTGAACTCCGCCAAAACTGCCGCCTCGGACTTACGAGAATTTACCTGCGCCATGATCTCGCCGACCACTTTCTGCACCATGGAGCTGGCTTCGCCGGATGACAGCGCCAGACCCTGAACAGGTAGAAGAGGCAGCATCGCAGCGCCACCAAAAAGCGCGAGCGTGCCGCGCCGGGAGAGGTTTTTTTCAGAAGTCATAAGGATCCTCCAGATCTTCCTCGGTCACCGTGTCATCGCCAACCGACCGTGCCTTGTTCTGCAGGTAAGCAATACGCGCTGCGGCGTAGCTGTCTGCGGACTCGTAAAGCAGCGCGTCAATGATGCCAGACAGTTCCTGCCGTTTGTGCAGAACGTCCAGCGCCTTGGCGCCCGTGACATAGTAACTTTCAGGTGTGTCGATCACGTGTCTTACAGGGTTCATTGCGAAATCTACAACACTCCCCGCCAGATCACGTTCCGAACTTGGGCCCAGAATAGGCAATTCGATGTAGGCACCTTCACGCACGCCCCAAACGGCAAGCGTCTCGCCGAAATCGGTCGGCTCATCAGCCAGGCCTGCATCGCCAGCAACATCCAGCAATCCGCCAAAACCGAAAACGGTGTTCACAGCAAAGCGCAGGAAAGTCCGCGCCGCGTCATCAACATCGCCCTGCAACACGTGATTTACGAACTGTACCGGCTGGTTCAGGTTCGACACCCCATTGCTGACCCCGACCCGCGCAGGGCGCGGCGCCACCGTTGCATAGGCCTTTGAGGCCGGACGCAGCAGGTTTTTGTCCATCGTCTTGTTAAACGCATGCACCGCACGGTTCTGTGCCTCATATGGATCGGATGCCGCTTCTCCAGTGCCACCCGTATCAGTGCACGCGGCCAGAAGCAGCGCGCACGCTGCAATCATCGCTTTTGCTGAGCCTATGGTTTTTCGCATGTGAACCCTCTCCTGGCGCGATATATCATGTGGCGATCCGCTTTCCAGATGTCGACAACCAAATGTGAAGCTGGCTACATCATTCGTCACAAAGTGTGACATTAACGGCATTATGGTCTAAGTCGGCGTCACTAAAGACGAAAGCACCCGATTTATGGCAAGAATCAGCGCACGAGAGGCCGAGATGGCCGCAAAAAACGATATGTCCCAAGCACTTGGCAAAGGGCGGGGGCTGTTCTTATCGATCGGATTGTTCTCGGTTTTCGTCAATCTTCTGATGCTGACCGGTCCGCTTTTCATGTTGCAGGTCTATGACCGCGTTCTGTCCAGCCGTTCCGAGGCAACGCTGGTTGCCCTGTTTATGCTGGTTGCAGGCCTTTACGGGATTATGGGCCTGCTGGACTATGCAAGGGGCCGTGTGGCCGCCCGGATCGGCGCGCAGTTTCAAGCGACCCTTGATCCGCGGGTCTTCGACATTCAAATGCGCCGTGCCGTCATCCCAGCAGAGCGCAGCCGGCCAGCCACCGGATTGCGTGATCTGGAGGCGATCCAGCGTTTTACATCTGCCCCTGTGATGTTTGCCATATTTGATATCCCATGGACACCAATTTTCTTTGGCGTGATTTTCGTACTTCATCCGATGATGGGCTGGCTGGCTGTGTGCGGTGGTGCCTTTCTGATTGTGATCACAATTCTGAACCAGATGCTGACCGCAAAGCCACAGAAAGAGGCGCAGATCGCACAGGCGCAAAGCGAAGCTTTCTCCGAGAATGTTCGGGAACAGGCCGAGCTGGTACAAGGGCTTGGTATGCGCGACGCTGTTCTGGGTCGCTGGCAACAGCGGCGCGATGCGGCCCTTGCGGCCAGCGTCACCGCTGCAGACAAAACCGGCGTCTTTGCCACGCTGTCCAAGACGTTTCGCTTCTTCCTTCAATCCGCCATGCTGGCGCTGGGTGCTTATCTCGTACTGCAGAATGAACTGCAGGCAGGTGCGATGATTGCAGGCTCCATTCTGATGGGCCGGGCGCTGGCACCAATTGATCAAGCCATCGGCGGCTGGGCTGTATATCAACGGGCCCGCCAGGGTTGGGCCTCTCTGAAAGTGCTGTTGTCCACAACGCCAGAGCGGGCAGAGATCACGCAGCTACCCGAACCACGCGCCATCCTGGAATGCCAGCAAGTCACGGTCGTTCCGCCCGGGGAACAGGTGGCAACATTGCGCGCACTGTCCTTTCGTCTGGAACCTGGTCAAGCTTTGGGTGTGATCGGTCCGTCGGGGTCAGGTAAGTCAACGCTGGCCCGTGCATTGACCAATATATGGCCATCCGCATCGGGCAAGGTCCGTTTGGACGGAGCAACGCTGGACCAGTACGAACCTGAGCAACTGGGCCTTTATATCGGGTACCTGCCGCAGGATGTCGCGCTGTTTAACGCAACGGTGGCAGAGAACATTGCCCGACTATCGCCAAATCCAGACTCTGAGATGGTCGTCGAAGCCGCCAAGAAAGCCGGCGCGCATGAGATGATCCTGGAACTGCCTGACGGGTATGACACGATGCTGGTTTCAGGCGGGCGCTTATCCGGCGGGCAAAAGCAGCGCCTGGGTCTGGCGCGCGCGATGTATGGCGATCCTGCAATTCTGATCCTGGATGAGCCGAACTCAAACCTCGACAATATTGGATCCAATGCACTGAATTCCGCTATTCGTTCAATGAAAGAGCGCGGCAAGTCGGTGATCATCATGGCCCATCGCCCAGCTGGCATCACCGAATGTGATCTGATCTTGGTGATGGAAGACGGGATACGCAAAGCCTTTGGTCCACGCGATGAGGTGCTACGCGAGCAATTGAAAAACTACAATCAGGTCGCTGGCACAATCGGTCGCGATAAAAAACCGGGAACAACCTCATGAGCACGCCCCGTCGCTATCGCGCCGGACAGCCCCTGTGGATTGGGTTTGTGACGCTTCTGATCCTGATCTTCGGCATTGGAACATGGTCAGCACTGGCACATATTGCAGGGGCGATCATCGCGCCCGGCCAGATCATGGTTGAGGGCAATCGGCAGGCGGTGCAGCATGCGCAAGGCGGCACGGTTGGCGAAATTCTGGTGCAGGATGGTGATCACGTCGCCTCCGGTGACCTGCTGCTGCGGCTGGATGACAAACTGCTGCGCTCGGAACTGGCAATTATCGAAGGTCAGCTGTTCGAGATTCTGGCCCGCTCTGCCCGTCTGAAGGCCGAACGTGACGGCGCGGATGAGGTAGATTTCGGCGAAGACCTGAAGGCCGAGAAGGTAAACTACCCTGAAATTGAAAGTCTTATGGCCGGGCAGGCCAACCTGTTTGCCGCGCGGCGCGAGTCCATGGCTCGCGAAAGCGAGCAGTTGGCAGAGAAAAAAATTCAGGTCGGCAAACAGATCGAAGGCGCCGAAGCACAGCTGGCAGCTTTGCAGGAGCAGCTGGGCTTTATCGATCAGGAACTGGCCGATCAACGCACCCTTCTGGAGAAGGGCCTGACCCAGATGGCCCGCGTTTTGTCACTGGAACGGGAAAAGTCCCGGTTGAATGGGCAGGTTGGGGGGTTGATTGCCGATGTCGCCCGGTTGCGCGGTCAGGTTTCCGAGATTGAGATCGAAATCCTGAAATTGAGAACCGGCCTGCGCGAGGAAGCGATCACCCAGCTACGCGATCTGCAATATCGCGAGATCGAACTGCGGGAGAAGCGGCTTTCGGCTCAGGAAACACTGTCCCGGCTGGAGGTTCGCGCACCCGTAGCAGGTGTAATCTACGGCCGTCAGATCAACACTGTGGGTGCAGTGATCCGGCCTGCAGATGTGCTGATGTTTGTGGTGCCGCAAGATATCCCGCTGGTGATTTCTTCGCGGATCGAGACGATTCATGTCGATCAGGTCAGCATCGGTCAGGAAGCAATCCTGAGGTTTTCCTCTTTCGATCAGCGGACCACGCCAGAGCTGACCGGGACTGTTGTTCGTGTCTCAGCAGATGCGATTGTCGATGAAAAGACGGGGGTGACGTTCTACGAGGCAGAAGTGATCCCCAATGAGGGCGAGTTGGACAAGCTGGAGGGGTTGACCCTGATCCCGGGCATGCCGGTCGAGGCCTATATCCAGACCGGTGACCGCACACCACTGGCCTATCTGGTGAAACCTCTGGCGGATTACTTTAACCGAGCGTTTCGCGAAAGCTGAGGGTAGGGTGGGTTTAAACCCACCCTACATGCTTGTCATGGAGGGAAAGATGACCGGACAAATTGATGCGCGTCTTGCAGAGTTGGGTTTTGTATTGCCAGAAGCCCCGGCACCTGCGGCAAACTATGTGCCCTATGTGATCGTCGGGGACCTGGTTTATATCTCGGGCCAGATCAGCCAGGGTCCCGATGGGCTGATGACCGGCAAGGTCGGAACAGAAGTCAGCATGGATACCGCCACCAAAGCCGCTGCTGCCAGTGCATTGGCCCTGATTGCACAACTGCGCGAGGCCTGCGGTGGCGATCTCGACCGGGTGGTGCGGGTGGTCAAGCTGACCGGCTTTGTCAACGCCGCACCGGATTTTGCCGATCACCCCAAGGTCATCAATGGTGCCTCGAATCTTTTTGGAGAGGTTTTTGGCGAAAAGGGCCGCCATGCGCGGGCCGCAGTTGGTGCCAGCTCCCTACCCTTTGGCGTGCAGGTGGAAATTGAGGGAGTGTTCCAGATTGCCTGATCTGCCTGATGCCTTCCTGACCACACCTTTGGCGCATCGCGGATTTCATGATCAGGCGGCGGGCATTATCGAAAACTCCGCCTCTGCCTTTCGGGCCGCGATTGATGCGGGCTATGGGATTGAGTGCGACATCCAACGCTCTGCTGATGGCGATGCCATGGTGTTTCATGACTATGATCTGGCTCGGTTGACCGGGCAGTCAGGGCCCGTGGTGCAAAGGACGACCGAGGCGCTACAAAATACCATTCTATCCGGCAGCCGCGACACGATTCCAACCCTGACGGAGGTGCTGCAACTGGTTGCCGGTCAGGTTCCGCTGCTGATCGAGATCAAGGATCAGGATGGCGCACTGGGGTCAGCGGTCGGGCCACTGGAACAAGCGGTCGCAAATGCACTCAAGGACTATGTCGGTGGTGTTGCTGTCATGTCATTTAACCCCCATTCGATAGACGCATTCAGCCGTTACGCACCAGATGTTCCCGTTGGCCTTACGACCTGTGCCTTCGATGCCGAAAGCTGGGGCCTGATCCCCGCCCAGCGCCGCGCGGAACTGGCTGGTATCCCTGATTTGGACCGGCTGAATTGCTGCTTTATCAGCCATGACCACCGCCATCTGACATCACACGCAGTACAGGCCCTAAAAACCTGCGGCGTGCCGCTTTTGTCCTGGACCATATGCAGCAAAGCCGAAGAAACCGCTGCGCGTACCATCGCGGACAACATCACCTTTGAGGGCTATGCCCCGGCGCATTGACTTCGCCCAACGGACCGCCATCTAAGAAAGACGGACTAAGCGTCATTCGAAAAACCTTGCTCATCTAACGCTGCCTGAAATCAGAGATTTCAACGTGTCCGATGATGCGTTATTCCTCAGGTATTTCGCGAGACGCTATAAGCGGATGGGAATGATGGACGGTAGCCCCCAATTCGAAATCAGCGTTCTGAAGGGAATGATCCAGATTGACGCCGAGGATTGGGATCGCTGCGCCAATCCGGCAGGTGCTGCCCGACCGATCGATCCTTTTACAACGCATCGATTCTTGAGCGCATTGGAAGAAAGCGGCTCTGTCAGTGCGGCGGCGGGCTGGCAGCCCCGGCATCTTGTGGCCAAGCACGAGGGCGAGGTGGTCGCAGCCATGCCGCTTTACGCCAAAGGCCACAGCCAGGGTGAGTTCATTTTCGATCACAACTGGGCACATGCCTATGAGAATGCCGGCGGCTCTTATTATCCCAAGCTGCAAACCGCTGCACCTTTTACGCCTGCGACAGGGCGACGGTTTCTAACGCGGGACGGATGGCATGACACCGGCGTTCCGGTCCTCATGGAAGGGGCCGTCCGGCTGGCGGCGCAGAATGGCCTGTCATCCTGGCATGTCACCTTTTGCACCGAAGATGAGTATCAGGCTGGCGGTAAGCTTGGGCTTTTGCAGCGCCAGACGCAGCAGTTTCACTGGGTCAACCAATCCTATGCCAACTTTGACGACTTTCTTGCCACGCTGTCCTCGCGCAAGCGCAAGACCATCCGCAGGGAACGGCGCATAGCGCAGGACTTTGGCGGCCAGATCATCGAACTGACCGGCGATGATCTGCGCCCGGAGCATTGGGATGCGTTTTGGATGTTCTATCAGGACACCGGGAATCGCAAATGGGGCCGCCCCTATCTGACGCGGCAGTTTTTTGATCTGGCGCAGGAAACGCTGCGCGATGACATTCTGTTGGTTCTGGCTCTGCGCGATGGCCAGCCCATCGCCGGGGCGCTGAATTTCATCGGGGCCGAAACGCTTTATGGCCGATACTGGGGCTGTATCGAGGATCATTCCTGCCTGCATTTCGAGCTCTGTTATTACCGGGCTATCGACTACGCGATCCGTCATGGCTTGAAACGCGTGGAGGCCGGTGCGCAGGGAGACCACAAGCTGGCGCGGGGCTACCTGCCCATGCCAACCTATTCTCTGCACTGGCTGGCCGATCCGAATTTTTCCAGCGCCGTCAAAAAATATCTTGAGGCAGAGCGGCAAGCGGTAGATGAGGAAATAGAGGTCCTGACCGACTATGGGCCATTCAGAAAATGCGAGGATCAGGAATGAACCCTAGATTGATTGAAGACCCGCAAGCACCAGAAGGATGGACCCTGGCTGCAGACGGCAAATCCATCCACCGCAGCTATAAGTTCATAAATTTCCGCGACGCCTTTGCCTGGATGACCGCCTGCGCGCTGGTTGCCGAGAAACTGGATCACCACCCTGACTGGTCGAACAACTATAGCTCTGTCGAGGTCGGGTTAAGCACACATTCAGCAGGTGGATTGACTGCTCTTGATATAGATTTGGCGGCGGAAATGGACCGGCTGGCCCATAAATACCTTTAGAGCGTCATGCGAGAAACCTGACTCATCTAACGCTGCCTGAAATCATAGATTTCAACGCGCCCAATGATGCCTGATGTCTCAGGTATTTCGCGAGACGCTATAGGCTTCAGTGCGGGGACCGCTTTGCCAATATGCGCTGCAAAGTCCGCCGGTGCATGTTCAAGCGCCGCGCGGTTTCTGACACGTTGCGGTCGCACAATTCATAGACACGCTGAATATGTTCCCAGCGCACGCGGTCAGCAGACATTGGATTGACCGGCGGTGGCGGTTTCTGGTCTTCGGGCGTCAAAAGCGCGACTGTGACGTCATTCGCATCTGCCGGTTTGGCCATATAGTCGGTCGCACCGATCTTGACCGCAGCAACGGCCGTCGCAATGGCACCGTAACCAGTCAGCACGACAATCCGGCTATCGGGTCGTTTTTCCCGCAACCCTTCGACCACATCCAGGCCATTGCCATCCTCAAGCCGCAGATCAACCACGGCATAGGCGGGCGGGTTTGAGGCGGCGATCTGTTTACCCTCGGCAACCGTTTTGGCCTCAATCGGGGCAAAACCACGCTTTTTCATTGCGTGCGACAGGCGGCGCAGGAATGGTTCATCGTCATCCAGCAGCAGAAGCGAATTGTCCGCGCCGATTTCTTGTAGTTCAGGATCAGCCATATGCAGTTTTTCTTGTGCTTTATGCTGGGTCTAGTTCGCCAGCTTCCATTGGTCAATGTAGTCCCTTTTCCGGAAATGTCGAAAAGCACTTGATCAGCCGGGCTTGCGGGCCTATATGCGCTGTAACAGCGGCGTACCGGGGTCCTTACCCGGGACCCACCGGAACGATGATGCGGGCCGCTGGCCCGTTTTTTTGTGCCTGAAAGGCCCCTTGCAGACCAATGACCGACCTGATTGCAAAAGCACCGATGGACCGACGCCTTGCCTCAATCGTCACGCCGACGATTGAAGGCCTGGGCTATGAGCTGGTGCGCCTGCGGTTTATGGGCGGCAAAAGACCAACCTTGCAGATCATGGCAGACCGCACCGAAGGCAAGTTCGAGGTGGACGATTGCGCCGAGATCAGCCGCGTTGTGAGCGCGGTTCTGGATGTTGAGGACCCGATTGAGGGCGAATACAGCCTTGAGGTGTCCTCGCCCGGGATTGACCGCCCCTTGACCCGGCTAAAGGATTTCGCAGCATGGGAAGGGTATCAGGCCAAACTGCAAACCGAACAGCTGATCTCGGGCCGCAAGAACTTTAAAGGGGTTTTGCGCGGTGTTGAGGATGGCGAAGTGCTGATCGAAATCAGCGAGGGCGTGGTCGGCCTACAATTTGACTGGCTGACTGATGCTAAGCTGGTTCTGACAGATGAGTTGATGGCGGCAACCCTGCGTGCAAGCGAAGGGTTCGATCCGGCCAAATTTGATGAAATAGAAGAAATCACCGATACGCAGGAGGATTCGGTATGAGCGTAACATCCGCCAACCGGTTGGAGCTGTTGCAGATCGCCGACGCTGTGGCGCGCGAGAAAATGATCGACCCGGCTTTGGTCATCGAAGCCATGGAAGAAAGCTATGCCAAGGCCGCGCGGTCCCGCTATGGCGCGGAATATGACATTCGCGCCTCGATCGACCCCAAGACTGGTGATCTAACCATGACGCGGGTTCGTACCGTTGTCGAAGAGGTTGAGAACACGTTCACCGAACTGACAGCCGAAGACGCCAAACGGTTTGCTGATGACCCGCAGGTGGGTGACGAGATTACCGATGAACTGCCGCCGCTGGAAATGGGCCGGATCGCCGCCCAATCCGCCAAGCAGGTCATCATGCAGCGCGTGCGTGAGGCTGAGCGTGCCCGTCAGTACGAAGAATTCAAGGATCGCGTGGGCGAGATCATCAACGGTCTGGTCAAACGTGTGGAATACGGCAACGTCATTGTTGATGTCGGCCGCGGTGAGGCCGTTCTGCGCCGCGATCAGCTGATCAACCGTGAGGCATATCGCACCGGTGACCGCATTCGTGCCTATGTGCGTGATGTCCGCGAAGAAACCCGCGGCCCGCAAATCTTCCTGTCGCGCACCGTTCCGGAATTCATGGCCGAACTGTTCAAGATGGAAGTGCCGGAAATCTATGATGGCATTATCGAGATCAAGGCCGTTGCCCGCGATCCAGGCAGCCGCGCCAAAATCGGTGTCATCTCTTTTGACAACTCTATTGATCCGGTCGGAGCCTGTGTTGGTATGCGCGGCAGCCGTGTTCAGGCCGTGGTCAATGAGCTTCAGGGTGAGAAAATCGACATCATTCCATGGAATGAAGATCAGGCCACCTTCCTTGTGAACGCGCTGCAACCCGCCGAAGTGGCCAAGGTTGTCTTTGATGACGAGGCAGAGCGGGTTGAGGTTGTCGTCCCGGACGAGCAACTCTCGCTGGCCATCGGTCGGCGCGGTCAGAACGTGCGTCTGGCCAGCCAGCTGACCGGTCTGGATATCGACATCATGACCGAGGCTGAGGAATCTGATCGTCGTCAGCAGGAATTCGCAGAACGCTCCAAACTATTCATGGACACGCTTGATGTGGACGAGATGGTGGCGCAACTTCTGGTGTCCGAAGGCTTCGTGACCTTGGAAGAGGTTGCC
This sequence comes from Halovulum sp. GXIMD14793, assembly GCF_054457435.1. Classification (NCBI taxonomy): domain Bacteria; kingdom Pseudomonadati; phylum Pseudomonadota; class Alphaproteobacteria; order Rhodobacterales; family Paracoccaceae; genus Halovulum; species Halovulum sp. GXIMD14793. The sequence goes on from NZ_JBTLNE010000009.1 coordinate 68,961, forward strand.
TATGTCGAGATGGACGAACTGCTGTCCATCGACGGTTTTGATGAAGATACCGCACAGGAACTGCAGGCGCGCGCCCGCGATTGTCTGGAAGAGATCAACGCCAAAGCAATCGAGAAAGCCTGCGAATTGGGGGTTGAAGACAGCTTGTTCGATTTCGATGGCCTGACGCCGCAGATGATCGAAACACTGGCCGAAGATGGCGTAACCAACCTGGAAGAGTTCGCCCGCTGCGCGGATTGGGAACTGGCCGGCGGTTACACAACGATCGACGGCAAGCGCGTGCGCGACGAAGGCCTGCTGGAGAAATTCGACATGGGTCTGGCCGAAGCCCAGCATCTGGTCATGACAGCACGCCTGCAACTGGGCTGGATCACACAAGAGGAACTGGACGCCCAGAATGCCGAAGAAGGCGATGACACCGAAGAAACCGAGGGTGAGGCCAGCGAACAGACCGACGCGGTCTGATCCTTTGGCCGGTATGCACGCATGGGTCGGGGCGGGGTTAAAAAGCATCGGGATGAACCCGAACGCCGCTGCATCGCAACGGGCGAAAGCGGGTCGAAATCCGGCCTGATCCGTTTCGTTGTCGGCCCCGGGGACATGATTGTCCCCGATCTTGCGGAAAAGCTGCCCGGGCGTGGCATCTGGGTCAGCGCTGATCATGCGGCGTTGACCAAAGCTGCCAGCAAGGGATTGTTCGCCCGGGGTGCAAAGCGCGCCGTGAAGGTGCCACCCGAGTTGGTTGAGATGGTTGAAAAGCTTCTGACGGGCCGGGTTTCGGAACTGTTGGCACTGGCCCGAAAGGCCGGTCAGGCAATCTCGGGCGCGCAGAAGGTAAAAGAAGCCCTGACCAGCGGCGAAGCGGTCTGTCTGATGCAGGCCAATGATGGATCAGAGCGGGAAAAAGCGCGGATGCGGCCACCGGATGGCGAAAAAACGCATTTTGAGGTGCTTACAGGGCAGGAAATGGGTTTGGCTTTTGGCCGGGATCGTGTGATACATGCCGCACTGATTGCGGGTGGACTCTCCGATCTGGTGCGGTATGAGTCGGCCCGGCTCGCGGCTGTGCGAAAAAATCAGGCCTGACATCCGGGATGGCTGGACATACACGGGGGGATGGGCCCTCCGCTGGAAAGGTTATAGACGACTATGAGCGACAAGACGGAGAGTGGTGACAAAGGCAAAACGCTTGGGCTTCGCGGTGGCGGGACCGAGACCAGCCATGTGCGCCAAAGCTTTTCGCATGGCCGGTCGAAATCAGTCACGGTAGAGCGCAAGCGTAAACGCGTTGTGGTTCCCAAAGCTGGCGCGGGCGGGTCCGGTGGGCGTGTAGCTGCTGGTAGCGGCGGCAAGCGCAACTTGCCCGACGCCGAGTTGGAACGTCGCCGCAAGGCAGTGGCCGCTGCTAAAAGCCAAGAAACTGAGCTGAAAGCCAAGCAGGCCGCCGAAGAAGAAGCTCGTAAAGCCGAGATGGATCGCCTGCGCGCTGAAAAGGAAGCTGCCGAACAAGAAGAGAAAGAGCGCATTCTTGCCCGCGAACGTCGGGAGCAGGAAGAGAAAGAACGCGCGAAGGAGCGGGAAAAGCCTGCTGCCGCTGCCAAGCCCAAGCCAAAAGCCAAGGAACAGGAAATCGATCCTGCCGCAGCCCAAGCAGCTGCAGCCCGGGCCGAAGCTGGCCGTCCAACCAGCCATCAGCCGAAGAACGTCAAACCCGGACGTCCGCAGGAAGATGATCGGAACAAGCAAGGCCGTGGTCGCAGCGATGACCGCCGCCGTTCCGGCAAGCTGACAATCAGCCAGGCCACGGGCGGCGACGGACGTCAGCGGTCTTTGGCGGCGATGAAACGTCGTCAGGAACGGCAAAACCGCAAGATGATGGGGTCCAACGAGCCGCGCGAAAAGGTAATGCGCGATGTCCAGGTGCCCGACGCGATTACAGTTGGCGAACTGGCCAACCGTATGGCCGAACGTGTTGCGGATGTGGTCAAGTTCCTGATGACCAACGGCATCATGGCCACACAGAACCAGTCTATTGATGCGGATACCGCAACGCTGGTCGTCGAGGATTTCGGACACACCGTTGTTCGCGTCTCTGACGCCGATGTAGAAGCGGCCATCGAAGCCGTTGAGGACAAAGAAGAAGATCTTCAGCCGCGCGCACCTGTGATCACTATCATGGGCCATGTCGACCACGGCAAAACCTCGCTTCTGGATGCGATCCGCAAAACCAGCGTCGTCTCGGGCGAGGCTGGCGGGATCACTCAGCATATCGGGGCCTATCAGATCACCACCGATGGCGGCGCATTGCTGTCCTTCCTGGATACACCGGGCCACGCGGCCTTTACCTCCATGCGGGCCCGCGGCGCGCAGGTGACGGATGTTGTCGTGCTGGTTGTAGCGGCGAATGACGGCGTGATGCCGCAGACGATTGAGGCGATTAACCACGCCAAAGCGGCCGAGGTTCCGATCATCGTTGCGATCAACAAGATCGACGTCGAAGGCGCTGATCCGAACCGGGTACGTACCGAACTGCTGCAACACGAAATCGTTGTTGAGGCAATGTCCGGCGACGTTCTGGACGTCGAGGTTTCGGCGCTGAACGGTCAGGGCCTTGATAAGCTTCTGGAAAACATCGCACTTCAGGCCGAATTGCTGGAACTGAAAGCCAACCCCGAACGCCGTGCCGAAGGTGCCGTGATCGAGGCTCAGCTGGATGTCGGCCGCGGTCCCGTTGCGACCGTTCTGGTTCAAAACGGCACGCTGCAGACAGGCGATATCTTTGTCGTCGGCGAACAGTGGGGCAAGGTCCGCGCATTGATCAACGATCAGGGCGAACGCGTCACCGAAGCTGGTCCCTCGGTCCCGGTTGAGGTTCTGGGCCTGAATGGCACCCCCGAAGCTGGCGACGTTCTGAACGTGGTCGAGGATGAGGCCAAGGCCCGCGAAATCGCCGAATATCGCCTGCAGGTGTCGAAAGACAAGAAAGCCGCACTTGGTGCCGGTGCCACGCTAGAACAGCTAATGGCGCAGGCCAAGGTGAACGAGAATGTGCAGGAACTGCCCATCGTCGTGAAAGCGGATGTTCAGGGCTCTGCCGAAGCGATCGTTCAGGCGATGGAAAAGCTGGGCAATGATGAGGTACGCGTGCGCGTGCTGCATTCCGGTGTCGGGGCGATCACGGAATCCGATGTGACCCTGGCCGAAGCCTCCGGCGCGCCGATCATCGGCTTTAACGTCCGGGCCAACGCGCCCGCGCGCGAAAGCGCCAACCAGAAGGGTGTGGAGATCCGCTATTACTCCATCATCTATGATCTGGTGGATGATGTGAAAGCTGCCGCCTCTGGCCTGTTGTCGGCCGAGATCAAGGAAACCTTCATCGGCTACGCGTCGATCAAAGAAGTGTTCCGCGTCTCTGGTGTTGGCAATGTCGCAGGTTGCGAAGTCACCGAAGGCGTCGCCCGCCGCTCTGCCGGGGTGCGTCTGCTGCGCGATAACGTGGTGATCCACGAAGGCACGCTGAAAACCCTGAAACGCTTCAAGGACGAAGTCAAAGAGGTTCAGGGCGGTCAGGAATGCGGGATGGCGTTCGAGAACTATGACGATATCCGCGCCGGCGACGTTATCGAAATCTTCGAAACGGAAGAGGTCGAGCGTACGCTTTAGTGTTATTATCTGAAGTCGGAGCGGTTTGATGAAAACTGTCGCTGTAGTCCTCGCACAGAATCCGCAGAATTGCGGTATGTACTCTGTTGACCTTACTGCACTTTCATTTTTTGAGAGGTTGGGTATATCCCCGGACCTTTTTTGTCCAATAGGTGATGAAAAAAATAGATCAAAAGAACTAGGAAAGCTCAGCATAAATTATCTACATTCTATAAGAGAGCTAGATAGTTATGATTATGTTATATATTGGGGCGATTTTACTACAAACCCGGCATATGGCATCAATGACTTTGCAAATCGAGACGTAAGACTCGGAGGTTCCGCTAACCGAGAAGCTGCGATTAGAAGATGGAAAGACATACATATCGGTGAGAAGCCAACCGGACAGATATGCATTTCTGCAAGTCAAAATTTTCAAAACCTTGCGGGAGGCAACACTTTCGGAATCACTGATTACGTCGAGCTGTTTTTCGACCGTTTCGACTATGTCCTTCCAAGAGATCCGATCTCGATGGAAGCAATTCAGAAACTAGCTCCCAAAAACTGGGCCGGACAAGCTGAACAAGGCATTGATGCTGCATATATGCTGAGCGGGCTTGAAAGAGGCGCTTACGCAGAGAAGATGAAGGCCCGCGGTTATTTTGTGTGCTTTTTTCACCGATCAAAACTTGAAAACATCGGGGCTTTGACTGGTGAGATTTCACGCAAGACCGGACTTGTTCCGGTATATTTGGATCGTTGGCTAAACGCGCCACTTCATGAAATAGATGATTACTATTTTTACAATATAGGTTTAATAAAGAATTCTTCTTTTGTTATATCAGACACATACCATGTCTGTGTAAACTCCTTCAACTGTCAGGTACCAGTTTTTGGCATTGGAATAGACGAAGGAAAGATGCTGGGGACCTTGGGCGACTTCAAAAAGAAAATTCTCTTTGAGATGCATTGTCAAGACGACAATTACACAGTCTTTAAAGACAGAGTAATGCACCCCAGGAAGATCGATATCATTTTAGAAAAAATATATTCCAACTTAGGTGACGCAGCAAAAAGTTATGCTTTCCTTGCTGGTCAGAAGAAAGCCTATGAACAGAGATTAAGAGATATATTTAGCTTCTCTGACAAGGGTCCTAGCGCCTAGAGGCTTTCGTGCCTACGTGTTTCCTTCACTTCATCAACGGAGCCTTGACATGAGCGATACGGATTTTCCTGGCTGGCACGGTACGACGATCATCGGTGTGCGTAAAGGTGGCACGGTTGTCGTGGCTGGCGATGGGCAGGTTAGTCTGGGTCAGACCGTGATCAAAGGCACGGCGAGGAAGGTGCGCAAGCTTTCCCCCGGTGGGCAGGATGTGGTGTGCGGGTTTGCGGGCTCGACCGCGGATGCGTTTACGTTGCTTGAACGGCTGGAAGTAAAGCTCGAAGCAGCACCTGGGCAACTGTCCCGCGCTTGTGTCGAATTGGCCAAGGACTGGCGGACCGACAAATATCTGCAAAAGCTTGAGGCGATGCTGATCGTCACCGATGGTAAGGACCTTTATGTTGTCACAGGTGCTGGTGATGTGCTGGAACCGGAAAACGGTGTGGCAGCCATTGGGTCCGGCGGGAACTACGCGCTGGCGGCTGCGCGTGCGTTGATGGATACGGATATGGATGCCGAAGCGGTCACACGCCGGGCAATGGAGATCGCGGCAGAAATCTGCGTCTATACCAATGGGAATGTGATTGTGGAGAGTTTGGATGGCTGACCTTAGCGATACCGATATCCGTGCCGCCGTGGGCGCCGGGATCATTGATGAAGCGCAGGCTTCCAAGCTGCTGACCATTGCCCAGAAACGTCAGGGCTACCGGGCCAATATGCCCGCAGACGATGAACCGTTTGAGCTGTTCAAAGGCTTTTCTGAGATTTTCATTACCGTCGGTCTGGGTATTCTGTTCTCGGGTATCATAGCGCTGTCAGGAATGATGGGCGCGCCTGTCGCCATTCCCATCGTGACAGCAATTCTGGTTTTTGCTGCCGCTGGCTATTTTACGATCAAAAGACGCATGATGCTGCCAAGTATTGCACTGGCTTCCGCCTTCGCGGCCAGCGTTGCCGCATTTGTGTCTATCATGGTATTTGATATCAATGACGTGCCGGGCGCCAAGCAATTCCTGACCGTTGGTGTTGCCGGGGCTGTTGCGATGCTGGGCTATTTCGCGGTTTATCGTGTGCCTTTTGCGCTTTTTCTGTTCGGCTTGTTCGGGCTCGGGATCGCAGTTTCGCTGGCCGGTATGGTGTCCCCGGAATCTGTGTTCCATTCGGTTTTTGCGGGAACAGCGGCGTCACTTTTTGACCTTAGCCGCAATCCAACAATGGCCATCGTAATGCTAAGCTTTGGCATCGTCGCCTTTGTTGGTGGGATGTATTTTGACACGCGCGACCCGCATCGTGTCTCGCGCCTGTCGGCCTGTGGGTTCTGGCTGCATATTCTCGCTGCCCCTGCCATCGTCAATGTCGTGGTCCTGACCCTGTTGAACCGCGACAGCGCACAGGGCTATCTGCTGGCTGCGGCAGCACTGACCGGGATCACGCTGGTGGCGCTGATCATTGATCGGCGATCTTTTCTGACTGCCGGTATCGCCTATATCGGTATCATTCTGACCTGGGTGCTGAGTGAGACATCGGCAGATTGGGACATTGTCTGGACCCTGCTGATCATGGGGGTGTTCATCACCGCGATCGGCACATGGTGGAGCAATCTGCGCAATGCGGTGATGCGTGCCCTGCCCAATTTTCCGTTCAAAGACCGTCTGCCGCCCTATGCCTGAGCTTGCGATTTTCGCGCCAGCGCATATCTGAGGCCTGACCAAATCGAAGGATCATAGCTTGACCGACCTGACCCCGCGCGAGATCGTCTCGGAACTCGACCGTTTCATCATCGGCCAGAAAGATGCCAAACGGGCCGTAGCCGTGGCCCTGCGCAATCGCTGGCGGCGCAAGAAACTGGGCGATGATCTGAGGGACGAGGTTTATCCCAAGAACATCCTGATGATTGGCCCCACCGGTGTGGGCAAGACCGAGATTTCGCGGCGGTTGGCTAAGCTGGCCAAAGCGCCCTTCCTGAAGGTAGAGGCAACAAAATTTACCGAGGTCGGCTATGTCGGCCGCGATGTGGAGCAGATCATACGTGATCTGGTTGATGCCGCTATCATCATGACCCGCGATATGAAACGCGAAGAGGTGAAGGCCGCAGCCCATGACGCTGCCGAAGAACGCGTGGTCGAAGCGTTGGCGGGACCCGGCGCACGTGAGCAGACCCGCGATATGTTCCGCAAAAAGCTGCGCGACGGTGAGTTGGACGACAAGGAAATCGAACTGGAACTCACCGACACATCTAACCCGATGTCGATGATGGAAATCCCTGGCCAGCCGGGCATGTCGATGGGGGCGATGAATCTTGGCGATATCTTCGGCAAGGCCTTTGGCGGCCGCACGGTGCGCAAACGTCTGAAAGTGCGCGACAGCTATGATGTTTTGGTTGCGGATGAGGCGGACAAGCTGCTGGATGAGGATACTTTGACGCGCGAGGCCATTCATTCGGTTGAGGAAAACGGAATCGTTTTTCTTGATGAGATCGACAAGGTTTGTGCTCGGTCCGACGCCCGCGGTGCGGATGTCAGTCGTGAAGGTGTGCAGCGTGATTTGCTGCCCTTGATCGAGGGGACAACCGTTTCAACCAAGCATGGCCCGGTGAAAACCGATCATATCCTGTTTATCGCTTCGGGCGCGTTTCATATCGCAAAGCCATCAGACCTTTTGCCGGAGCTTCAGGGTAGGCTGCCAATTCGGGTAGAGCTGCGCGCCCTGACAGAAGCGGACTTTGTCCGTATTCTGACCGAGACGGACAATGCGCTGACACTTCAATATACCGCATTGATGGCAACAGAAGAGGTGGCTGTCACCTTCGAGCCAGAGGGTATTGCCGCGTTGGCGCAAATAGCTGCAGAGGTCAATCAATCGGTAGAGAATATCGGTGCACGGCGGCTCTACACAGTTCTCGAACGTGTTTTTGAAGAACTGAGTTTTGATGCGCCTGATCGTGCTGGTGATTCCGTAACGATCAATGCTGATTTTGTAGAAAAGTACCTTGGTGAGCTGTCCCGATCTGCCGATCTGGGCAGATATGTGCTTTAGGCGGCGTCTGCATTTAGCTGATCCATGCCATTGCGCATGCGAGATCGACGAAGGCTTTGAATGAGCTGACGGTTTTCTCGCAACGCAGGGCAATCCGGCGGAACCTTTTGATCCTG